>DAIOTI010000089.1:0-6566 GCA_036752105.1 Ilumatobacteraceae bacterium
GACCTGTATCGCAAGGCCGGCATCAAGAACCCGCTCGAGGAAATCGATGTGTGTGAGGTGTATGTGCCGTTCTCGTGGTTCGAGCCGATGTGGCTCGAGAATCTCGGGTTTGCGCCGAGAGACCACGGGTGGCGTTTCGTCGAAGATGGTGTCACCGAGATGAGCGGAAAGCTTCCGTTCAATCCCTCAGGTGGCGTGTTGTCGACCAATCCCATCGGAGCGAGCGGAATGATTCGATTTGGTGAAGCTGCAATGCAGGTCATGGGGCTCGCCGGCGAACACCAGATAGATGGTGCCAAGAAAGCCATGGGCCACGCCTATGGCGGCGGTTCCCAGTTCTTTGCGATGTGGATCGTCGGGTCAGAAAAGAACTGATTCAGAGCGCCGAGGTCATCGGCACCACGTCAGAACAGTTCGTCGACGTACTTGTTGGTGCCTTGCACCGTCGGAATGAAAGCGGCTTGTACCCCGAGTGTCGCCACGCCTCCTGCTGCAATGTCGCTCTCTGCTGAGGCGAAGTTGCTCTCCCATGCGTCACGCGGATCGCACTCCAAAAAATGCAGCACTGTCACGATCTTGTCGACGCCGTCGAGTTGCTTCACGTGCGCAAGTTTGTCCTGGGGAAGTGCACGGGGTGCGAACTTGATGGCGAGAGCGACCCCTCCGGTCACGACGCTGGGTAGGTAGGACTGGGTCAACCAGTCACTCAATTCCTCACGAGAAGACTTGGCATCGATGACCTGCACCATCAGGCCTTGGTACGGCTGCATCAACGTGTGAATGTTCAGCGGGACATCATTGTCGCGGTATGTGGTTCCGATGTGATCGCTGAACGATGTGAACACGTGTGACCGCTCTTCGAGCAGATTCGCATCCTTTCCTCGATAACTGAGGCGACCTGCCTCGCGCAAGCGATAGTTGGCACCGAGAGCCCATTGCTCGTGGTCTTCGAGGCGACCTTCGCTGATCCAGTAAATGCCGATGTACTTGCCTGCATCGAGTGGTTGGGCCACACGAGAGTTCTGCGGTGATCGCAGATGCTGAATCCATTTCGGAGCGACCCATCGGCGAGCTCCGAACATGAACGGCATGTCCATGGCGCCGGTGACCATGTGATCATCTTCGTACCAACGGTTGTACCCGTGGACATGTTCTTTTGTCGGCTCCACCCAAGTGATGAGGGCGCCACCAAGATTCGGCGAGTGAGAACCCTCGCCTGCAAGTCGCCGATACGTTTCGTCACCAGTCATGTCACACCCCCATGTGTCGCGTGTGGAGCAGTCTATGCAAGGGCAAACTCACGGATAAGCGTCGCCAGTTCGAGTGGCGCGTCACCTTGCACGCTGTGGCCCGCTTCGACGACGTGTTCGATGCGGGCATGTGGTGCACGTCGACGAAGTTCCGCTTCATCCTCGTCGCTGACGACCGATTGCGGGCGCATTCCGCGCACGAGCATGAGCGGATGTCGGAATGCCGAAATCGAGTTCCAGAGCAACTCCAAATTCGGTTTTCGTATCTGGCCTTCGACTTCTTGTAGCGGCGGCGCGTCATCTCGTCGGTATCGCCACACCCACGAGCCATCAGGTCGTTGGAGTGCATTGTGCAGAATTCCTCGACGAAGTGAGCTGACGGACCTGGTGGGATTGAACTGAATGGTGCGCTCGAGCAAGTCGTCGAAGGAGTCAAAAGTGGCAGGGCCATTGACGAAGTCAGTGATCGCTTTCGTCTTCTCGCCGTCGATGCCCGGTGTGATGTCGACGAGCACCATCTTTTTCACCAAGTCCGGATGGTGATGCGAGAGCGCGATTGTTGTCATGCCACCAAGTGACATTCCCACTACTGCCTCGGCATCAGGAGAAAGTGTGCGCATGACTTCTGCGACATCATGTGCGTTCCCCTCGAGTGGGTCGCCACTAAACGAAAGTGGCGCCACTGCGCCACTGTGGCCGTGCCCCGGCAAGTCGACGCATACTGACGGCACACCGAGTGCGAGCATCACGGTGTCCCATGTGTGTGCGTTCTGTGCCCCTCCATGAAGGAACACGAGACGGGGTGGGGCATCGCCCCAGACCAAAGCCGACATTGTGCGACCGTCACTCATGGTGATGAATTCACGCCGCACGCTCGGTGGGCCGGCGTAGGCGATGCCGTACTCCTCGGCGTTCTCATGGAAGTAGCCGAACTCGTTGTATTCCACCTGTGCCATCGGTGGGCACAATAGCGAGAGCCCGATAGACATGGGTCCATGGCACGTGACCACATATATATCTCGGGTCTACGGACACTTGCTCGGATCGGTGTACTGCCCCACGAGCGCGAGTCTGATCAGCCGTTGCAGATCGATCTTGACTTGGAAGTCGACCTCAGCGAGGCCGGCATCACTGACGCTCTCGACGACACGGCGAACTACGGAGCCATTGCCGAGGCTGTGGTCGATGTCGCGCGATTGTCAGAAGATCTCTTGCTCGAGCGTCTGGTTTCTCGTATTGCCGAGCGTGTGTTGCAATTCCCGCATGTCGAAGTTGCCAATGTGACGCTCACGAAGCTCCGTCCACCTATTCCTGAAGACCTCGACTCAACTGCCGTGCGCATCACCCGCACACGTGTCGACATGAAGGTTCCCGGACGCCACCGCGCGATCATCGCTCTTGGAAGCAACCTCGGAGATCGTGTCGCATATCTCAAGTTCGGCCTTGACCGCCTTCGAAATGTGGTCGATCAGTCGCAAGTGTTCGAGACCGACCCTGTCGGCGGTCCCGATGACCAAGGTCCGTACCTCAACATGGTCGCAGTCATCGACACCGACCTTGATCCGTACGCGCTTATGCGTCGACTTCTGTCGATTGAGGCGGAGGCGCAACGAATTCGCGTCGTGCGATGGGGTCCCCGAACTCTCGATCTCGACATGCTCTTCTACGACGATCTTCAGTTGGAGAGTGAGGATCTCACCATCCCGCATCCGCGATTCGCCGAGCGCAGATTCGTGCTTGAGCCGCTCAGCGAGGTTGCACCAGAGTTCTGTCCAGACAATTGGCGTGACCGACTTCCTGCATACGGTGTGTACCCGCGAGGACCACTCGCACACTTGACGACCGTCGAACTGCCTTCACACTGATTGTTCGCGCCGACGTAGTCGTGGAATCAGGTAGAGGTCAGCGACCCGACTTGTGGTGGCGATGCTGCGCCAGCGCGCCGACCCAGTAGCTCACACCAGTGACCCCGCCAGTGGCGATTGCCAGTGCGAATGCATCTCCGCCGGTGACGACAGCAAGAATTCCGCCGACCACGATTCCAGCAATCGTGATGGTGAGATGAAGTCTGTTTTTTGCGGAGGCCATGGCCTTACCGTAGCAAGCGACCTGGTAACTCGCCTGTGAACTCGTCGTGGTCGACGGTCTGCACGCCACTGACGAACGTACCGACGTAACCCTTCGCATGTTGCACAAGTCGACGGGCACCGGCAGGGAAGTCATAGGCCATCTGCGGCATGTCGAACGTCAATCGGTCATAGTCAATGAGATTGATGTCAGCCTTCATCCCTGGGGCGATGAGACCACGATCGGTGAGCCCGAACACTTCGGCGGTCTGGCGTGTCTGGCGGTGCACGACCCACTCAAGAGGAAGTCGTGGGCCGCGGGCACGGTCGCGTGTCCAATGGGTGAGCATGAATGTCGGCGTACCGCCGTCACAAATTGCTCCGCAGCGCGCACCTGCGTCGGAGAGGCCCATTCGTGTGCGTGAGTGACGGTGCAAGTCGTGGGTCATGCTGAGGTCACCGTATGCGTAATTGAAGACCGGCAAATAGATGAATCCTCGTCCGTTGTTCTCAAGTAGTTGGTCGAGCACGAGTTGCATGGGCGGAATTCTGCGTTGTTCTGACAATGCCTTGACACTCTTCGAGGGGTGCGGTTCGTAATCGATGTTCGCGTCCGTCACTGGGTAGAACTTTCCCAGTTTGTCGAGGACGACGTTTTCGAAGAGACCTCCATCGTTCGGAATGTCGTTGATGATGCGATGTCGTCTTTCGGGTTCACGGAGTGCGTGCACTCGTTCGTGAAGTTCAAGATGTGCAATTTCTGCGTACGCAGGATGAAAGAGAAGCGGGTGAAGGCTTCCTTCAAGACACATCAACACGCCGATGCTCCGACCGGCGACTTGGGCGATGATGTCGAGGCCTTCGGCGTGTGCGACATCAAGCTGTTTCAGAACTTGCCGCCACAGCTCTGGTCCTTCGTCGGCTTGATTGAGATTCACGCTCACGGTCACACCGGTGCGACGAGCCATCTCCACCATCCATGGCCATTCGTCGTCGGGCACGCGCACATGTTCGGGGGCGTATTGGAAGACCCCGCCGCCAGCCTCTGCCATCGCTGAAGCAATGCCGAACAGTTCGTCTGGTGAAGCCGTGGTGCCCGGCACGAGCTCGCCGCGTTTACTGCGATGAATCGGTGTTCGGCTGGTACTGAATCCGAGTGCACCTGCGCGAATTGCCTCGGCGACCAAAGAGGCCATTGCATCGACGTCAGCGGCCTCTGCCTCTTCATTTGCGGCGCCACGGTCACCCATGACGAAGGCGCGCAGCGCGCCGTGTCCGATCATTGCACCGATGTCGATGACGCGTTGACGTCGTTCGAGTGCATCGAGGTACTCGGGAAATGAACGCCATTGCCAGGTAATGCCCTCTGCCATGGCAGAACCGGGGATGTCCTCGACTCCTTCCATCAACTCGATCAACCACTCGTGACGGTCGTCGTGGGCAGGAGCAAACCCCACACCACAATTACCCATGATCGCAGTCGTGACGCCGTGCCAACTGCTGGGAGTCAACCACGGATCCCACGTTGCTTGAGCGTCGTAGTGGGTGTGGATGTCGATCCAACCTGGCGTCACGAGCAAACCGTCGGCATCAATGACACGGTGGGCGTGGGCGACCCCGGCCTTTCCGGCAGGTGTCACTTCGATGATCGTGTCGCCGGCAAAGACGATGTCGGCTTCACGAGCCTCGTCACCGGTTCCATCGACCAGATGAGCATCACGAATGACGGTACGCCGTGCGCCGGTCACTTCACCCCTGACGTTGCGCGCGTTCACGCTGGCGACGCTAGTTGGCTGAACGGACGATGGTCGCGGCCAAATGTGTCTCGCGTAGGAGATTCATCGGCCGTCAGAGTTCGATGGCAAGCCCAGTCGATCTGATCAAGGTAGGTAGTCGCGAAGCAAGGCTGGCTTCAAGCCAGCTTCTTTCATCATCTGCATCACTTTCCTAAGAACAGCAGTGTCCTGAGGGATGTAGTGCAAGAGAATGATGTCGCCTCGTTGCAGAGTGGTTCGCGCACCCACAGGATTGACGACTCCACCTGCGGTGTCAACTGACCATTTGACGACATAAGGCATGCCGCAAGCTCCGGCAGCTTTCAACGTGTTGTTGTTCATGACGCCGCCAGGGGGGCGGAAGAATCGAGGAGCGTCACCTGCGATCTTCGTGACCAGTCGACTCGCCTCGCACAGTTCCTTCGTCTGCTTCTCCAGACTCAATCTTCCGAGTCGACGGTGAGTATTGGAGTGATTCTCGAACGTCATTTTCGAGAAGGTCGAATACGTCGGTTCCCAAAGTTTCTTCAACCACT
This sequence comes from Ilumatobacteraceae bacterium, assembly GCA_036752105.1. GTDB lineage: Bacteria > Actinomycetota > Acidimicrobiia > Acidimicrobiales > Ilumatobacteraceae > UBA2093. Next base: position 5,628 of record DAIOTI010000089.1, read on the forward strand.
CCGGGAGCACGAAACTCGTGACTGGAATTTTGTTGTCTCGAATGAAGTCGGCCATCGAATCAGTCACGCTTCGACCGTCGTCGATCGTGATGAACGCGACTCGATCATCGGTGTCGACTCGAGTGACGAGGCGAGCCTTCGGAAGTGCTCCTGCCGGGGGAGCAGCAGAGTCTGAAGCGCGAGCCACGTGCCCCACTGAAAGTGCCACAGAACCGCAGATGAGAGCCGCTGCTACGTATGTGGAGACTCGTCGTGTGGCCATCGAGTCGAGCCTAGAACGGAGAAGTCGAAGAAGGCCCGATGATGGTTGTGTGCTCAACCTGGAACCGCTATCTTCATGGTTGCTCGGATTCCCGGGCTCTCCCCAGCAGTTGCAGGGTTGAGATTGTCGGCCAGTGATCGCTTCGACGCTCGTGGCCAAATGAAAGCAGGCAACACGATGGCCGCAGAAGCCCTCGAGAAATCAGCACTCGAAAACAAAGACAAAGACCAGCTCCTTGCGATCGCACAGGCACTCGGAGTGGCAGCGGTGTCGCGCGCGTCCAAAGCAACGCTCATCGAAAAGATTCTCGAGAAGACTGCGACGCCTGCTTCTCCTCCGTCGAAGTCTGGCGGTCGTGATGCGAACGGTTCAACGAGAGGTGAGGGCACAAAGTCGTCAGGCAGTTCCGAAAAGGGTGGAAGCGCGAAGTCTGAGAAAGTCATGCTGGGACCAGATGGCGAACCTCTCGCTGAGTGGGAAATTGAATTGGCAGAGCACGAGGGCCGTTTGAGTCCAGAAGATGCCGCTGAGGCACGTGAGGCTCGCCAAGACGATCGTGGAGGTGACCGAAACAGTGGTCAGCAACGCAACGATCGCGGCGACCGCGGACCACGCCAACAGGGCCAGGGTCAGAACCAGCAGCGCCAGCAGGGTCAGCGCCAGCAAGGTCAGCAAGG
>DAIOTI010000090.1:0-6503 GCA_036752105.1 Ilumatobacteraceae bacterium
TTGTTAATCTGATTGTCGGCCTGTCACGCCTCCACACTGAGTGGAGTGGGGTACGCCCCGTTCAGCCGTGAGTAAAGGAGTCAGTCGTCTCAGAAACTTGACGACTAGTGCCTTTTTCTTTCCGATTTGTGTCGTCCTGTTTGGGGCTCTACTTACAAGTTTTAGTCTCTCAGGCTCATCAGTAGGCGTCTACGGAGTGACCGCAGGACAGAGCACTTCAGAGGCTGGGGTTTTGTACGGTCAAGTAAGGCCCATTCGTAGCGATGAATGGCTCGTACGTACCCCATGGCTGATGAGTCAGGTTCGAAACGGCTTACCCACCACCACGAATAGTGGGTTTGGTCCTCTTGATGTTGGTGTGGTGGGAGATCTACCGACGCGGAGTTTGGACATTCTCGTGCGACCGCACCACATCACGTCGTGGTTCTTGCCACCAGACAGAGCGTTAGCTGCCGAATGGTGGGTGTGGCAAATCCTGATGGTGTGCGGTGTGTATACCTTCGTCTTTGCAGTTACACGACACAAGGCCGCTGCTGCCATCTCAGGACTTCTTCTGGCGTTGAGCCCGTCATCGCAATGGTGGCTTGCTCCTGGCAGCTTCACCACGGTTGGTTACGGCTCTCTGGGTGCAGGCCTGTTCGTTTTTGCACTGCACACAAACTCTAAGAACCTGCGATTGGCGCTTTCTGTGCTCTCAGGTTGGGCCATTGCATGTCTAGTTGCGAGTCTGTATGTGCCGTGGATCATCACCACTCTGATTGTGTTGGGCCTCGCTGTAGTGGGGGTGGTGATTGGTTATTTGAGGGAGAGAGCGACGAGGCGTCAGCGAATTAAGACGCTTGGCCTCATAGCTGCGCCGTTTCTTGCAACGTTCGTGCTTTTCGTCGCGTCGTATGTATTGAGGCATACCGAGGCAATTAGCGACATCGGATCCACGGTGTACCCAGGGCAACGTGTCGGCGAACGCGGTGGAACGCTGAGTCCGGCAACGTTGTTCGGTGGACCGTTTGATTATCTGGCATTCGGACCCCAAACCGTCAACATCAACGGCACGAACCAGTCTGAAAACTCAAGTGGAGTCATGTACGCAGTTCCCATTGCCCTCATGATGTTTGGTGTCGCATCGTCGACTCGAAGAGCATTCCGGTCAAGTGGGGGTCATGCACTGCTAGGTCTTCTGTGTGGATCGCTTGCACTTTTTAGCTGGGCACTGCTTCCACTACCTAGTTATGCGGGGAGACTTCTTCTTCTTGACCGAGTTCCGCCGGGCCGGCTTCCGCCCGGACTTGCGCTTGCGAGCGTGCTCGTCTTGGGAGTTTTTATAGGACTACTTCGGTCACGACAATTTGAAATTTCGCACAAGATTCGGATTGTCAGCCTCCTGACTTTTGGTTTTGTTCAACTCTGGGCGGCTGGGCTGTATCGAGTTGAAGCCAGCGAAGTTAACCCCTGGAAACCGCTTCTGATAATTGGCTTCTTGACGGTGGCAATGTGGCTCATCGCAGGACGGCTATGGAAGGTTGGCGGAGCACTCCTCATCGTCTTTGCATCCGTCCAGGCAATTCAGGTGAACCCGATTCAGCACGGAGCTGAAGCACTGCTCAAGAACCCAGTGTCGGAGCTTGTGGAGGAAATTGAAGATGCAAGCCCAGGCCAAGAAGGGTGGGTTGTGCTCGGAGGGGATGTCTATGTACGAGGCACCATCGAGGCGACCGGTGTCGACTTCGTGTCAGGAATCAGTCGATACCCGAATTCCGAGACATGGAAGATTCTCGACCCGGATGGTCGATACACCGACGCATGGAATCGTTACGCCCATGTCGTGGTGGAAGCTGGTCCCGCATTGGAACCTCCCGTCATCACCTCTCCACAAGCAGACGTGGTGAAAGTTGCTCTCGATCCGTGTGATGGCCATTTGCAGAAGATGGATGTGACAATCATTGTGACCCAAGACTTCGAATTCTCAGCTTGTGGAAGCCTGATTGGAGAAACGGTGTGGGGAACTCGGACGGTGCGCGCGTATCGATTGTGACTAGTTCAAGCGGTTGAAGCGGTCATTGTCGAAATATCGACCCCATCGATCCATCAACAGATCCAGTTCCTTCTTGTCGACGGTTGAGTCACGGGACACAGATTCGAAGTGGTACAAACGTGCATGTGGAGTCCAGATTATTCGATAACCCGCTTCCAAAATTTTGAATGCAAAGTCGACGTCATTGAAGCAATTCGGGAACTGGACACTTAGCCCCCCTACATCTCGATATACATGGCGACGGAGCAACGCTGCCGCTCCGGTCACCCCGCTGCATTCGCGTGCAACGGCAAGAATGCCGAATTCACCACCTTGTGACGAGGTGTGACCACTTCGGAAGTTATGGGGTGATGGGGTGTTTGAATGAGAGGCACTTTGAATTCGCCCATCTTCAAGTAGCAACAAAGGACCAACGAGACCGACGTCCTTCTCTAGTGCAAGAGGTATGAGCGTTTCAAGCCAATCAGGCGTAATGACTTCGATGTCGTCGTTTAAGAGCATGATGAGGTCGCCACGTGAGTGCACAAAACCGAGATTGCATTTATCTGAGAAGTTGAACGGCTTGTCATACCAGACCACCGAGAACATGCCCGCAAAATCACGTTGAAGGGCTGTGAGTGCGGCAGTTGGTGTGTGTCGATCAGCAACCACAATCACTTCGACGTGTTTGTACGTTGAAGAGTCAAAGAGGCTCTTGAGGGTGTTGTGTATGAGGTACTTCTGCTGGCCGAAGACAATCTTTTGTGCACCGCAGGTCGGAATGATGATGCTCACGAGTGGAGAATGGCTAAGAGACCTGACAACTCGGTGATATCCATATCCGGCATCAACCACGTCACCTTCTATCCCGCACCGAGATAGATGTTCCGCCAGTGCCTTTTCAGCTGCGCAGTATGCATATGGCTTTGCCTCTGAGTTCTGCGCGGTTGATCCGGTGACTGAACGCCAGTGATAGAGGACCTCTGGGACGTGACCAATGTGTCGCGCAGACTCAGTTACTCGGAGAATGAGGTCGTAGTCCTGAGAACCCTCAAACTCCCGCCGAAAACCACCGACAGTACGAGCCAATGACGTTCGAATGACAGACAGATGGCAGCAGTAGTTCTGCCCTCGCAGCCGTTCGGGGCTCCAATCGGGCTTTAGGAATGCATCAAAGTGGCGACCTTCATCATCAATCTTGTCCTCATCGGTGTAGACGTAATCAAGTTGTGGATCAGAGTCCACGAGTGCCTTCACTTTTTCAAGAGCTTCATGATGAAGTTGGTCATCGTGATCAAGTAGGGCGATAAACGTTCCCTCTGCGTGATCGAGAGCATCTTGTGATGTTTTGGCTATGCCGCCATTTTCTTCGCGAAAAAGAGTTCTGATGCGCGAGTCAGATATCGATGCCTGAGTCAGTACGTAGCGAATATCGGCATCCGATGAACAGTCATCAACGAGTATCAATTCCCAATCTTCGAATGTCTGAGATCGGACTGATTCAATGCACTGCTCAAGGATGTGAATCGGGGTATTGAAAACCGGAGTCAGTAGGGAGAAAAAAGGCATTACTTTGACTAAGAGAGCAATTTCTTGATTGCCCTCACAGGGGCGGTTGCAAGTCTTCCTACACGCCACGTCCGTGAGTTGTAGATGCTTTTCAGTTCTTGACGAACGAGGATGGCCTTACGTCGCTCGTCTTCGACTTCAGCCAACCGAGTTTCAGCGGTGTACGCGCGTGTCATCTCATTGACGAGACGTGTCATGGTTTCTTCACGATTCTTTTCAGCAACAAGTACACGCGCCTTGTACTCACCCAATTCGGCGAGTACCCCCAGATAGGAGTCGCGGCTATGAAGACCTTCAGCTTGAAGCGTGCGATTTTCGTCCTCAAGCCTCGCTAGTGAGTTGCGGAGTAGGCGAGCTTCATTCTGGGTGTCGGTAAGTGTTTGGCGAAGGGCTACGAGCTCAGAAACGAGTGACTCTGGTGATGTGGGCACAGGCTGAGACGAATCATCAAGGCTCGGGTGGCCAGGCAGCAATTCAGCGGGAAGCGCTTTCACGACGAATTGATATACATCACTGTCTGGTGCTTCCATGATTGTCCGGACAATCTCGCTCGGATAAGTGGTCAAATCAATACCCAACTCCGTGGTCCCGAGGGGAGCCGTAGTCCCGTACATCTCTCCAATTTCGAAACCATTTGAGACGAAGAATTCTCGAACGAGTTCGCGTGTGAAGAATCGAAGGTGAGTGCGATCAAGTAGCCCCGTATCGGAATAGGGGAACCTTCCATCGAGGAGCGCAAGTCGCACGTCGCCGTGTGCAATATGCGGGAGGGTGACCACGACGTACCCATTGGGGGCGAGTAAATATCTCAACTGCCGAAGGATGAGATCTGCACGTGTCGTGTGCTCGAGCACATCGCCAGCGACGATGACGTCGAAGGTTTTGCCCCTCAAGTCGTTCACAAACGTCAGCCAATCAAGATCTGTGATGAGTACCTCGTCAGCTCGTGAAGCAAGTTCTTCAGCACAGGTGGCGTCGTACTCGACTGCGGTGACATGGTTTCCGCGAGAACGTAACACCTCGCTCACATAGCCTGACGCGGCACCTAGCTCGAGGACCCTCTTACCGCTGCCGACGAGTTGAACGACAAACGAGTGGGAATTATTTGGCCGCTCTGGATCGACTTGGGTGGCGTAGTGCGACTCCACACCAGAAGGATACTGACTAGATTGAAACAAGGACGTATATGACCGCTCAAACGAAATTCCTCAGTGACACCGAGTTTTCCAAGTCACGTGACCTTTTGTGGAACCTCACCCTTCGCGAACTACGGGGAAAATATCGCCGATCATTCCTGGGCTGGGGTTGGTCACTGCTCAATCCCTTGGCCTTAGTGGCAATCTACAGTTTCGTTTTTGGCGTGGTCTTTGGTGCAGAACCACCGATTGGTGAGAACTCAGACGTTCACAACTACGCGCTCTATCTGCTGTGCGGGCTACTGCCGTGGGCATTTTTCAACTTGGTGACGAACCTGGGAATGAATTCCCTATTGGGCAATGCCGGACTTGTTCGTAAAGTTGCCTTTCCACGGCAGACACTGGTGATTGCCCAGTCAATTTTTAGCGTCGTCCAATTCTCAATTGAGATGACCTTGTTGACCGTGGTGTTGACGATTTTTGGTTCACCTGTGTGGAAGTGGATTCCAGTCGTTGTTTTCCTGATGGCATTATTGGCCATTTTCGGCACAGGAATAGGGCTGTGTCTGTCTGTTTGGTACGTCTACTTCAGAGATTTGAATTACCTCTGGACGATTGTCATCCAGGTGTACTTTTTTGCGACACCAATCATCTACAGCCCACAAATCCTCACTGGCAATGTTCCGGGTTGGGTCGAAGGAATGCTGCGCTGGAACCCGATGGCAGTGTTTGTGCAGAGCTTCAGGCACACAATGTATGACGGTAAAGCACCAAGCGTAAGCAACGTTCTTTGCCTCGTTGGTGTCTCGCTTGTGATGCTTGGTATTGGTTTTGCGGTTTTTGCACGGGGCAACAGGCGCCTCGCCGAAGAGCTCTAGCTTCGGGCCAACCACTTTGCGTTGATACCGACGATGCCTTCATCGAACCTATTGGTTTGATGAACATCGAATTTGTAGCCATGCTCAATGTGGTCGAATTCATTAAGTTCATTTCCGTTTCGAAGTGCAACAGAAAGTAGGTATGTGCCTTCGAGAAGCGGAATCGAGTCGAGAGTCAGCGACACGCTCCCGCTGCCATGTACTTTCGGTAACGCGATGCCGTTGTTCTTTGTACTCGTCGACCAGACATCGATTCCGTTGAGAGTGGTCATCTTCACATAGACGACAAGATCCTGAATCAGCTTGTGACTGTCGTACGCAACGACAATCGACATTTGTTTTCCGTTGTGGACCACCTCGCTCGGGGCGTCATGTTCGTCGCGAATCTCGACCGAGGTGATTGATGCACCGCCAGAACCCCACCTTCGACCCATTGAGGATTCGGTACTTGCCTGAGTGTCGTAGCTACTTCCTGTGTATTCGGCAATCACGTCGTCGGCTGGGCCGAGCATCTTGAGAACACCCTTGTCCAACCATGCGAGGCGCTCGCACAGCTGTTTCATCTGACCCATGCCATGGCTGACGACCACGATGGTGCGCCCTTCACGCCGGAACTCTTCGATTTTTTCGCTGCTCTTTCGCTGAAAGCTTTGGTCTCCCACACTCAGAACTTCGTCGATGAGAAGAATTTCCGGGTCGACGTTGGCCGCGATGGCGAAACCCAATCGGACCACCATTCCTGATGAGTAATTCTTGACCGGAGTGTCAATGAATTTCTCAAGACCAGCAAATTGCACGATGTCGTCGAAACGAGCATCAAGGTCTCGTCTTGTCATTCCGAGAATCGCACCGTTCAGGTACACGTTCTCGCGCCCCGAGAGGTCGGGATGGAAGCCCGAGCCGAGTTCG
>DAIOTI010000091.1:0-6484 GCA_036752105.1 Ilumatobacteraceae bacterium
GATCCAGACTTTGCCACCACGCTTGATGTGACGGGTCATGGCGATACGTGCCGCTTCGATTTGGCGTGCGGTGAGCCAGCCCGGCTCGAGAGCCTGAATGCCGTACTCGCCGAATGCGAGAGCGTTGCCGCCCTTCGAGTCGCCTTTCATGCGACCGCGTTGTTGCTTACGGTGCTTGACCTTGCGAGGCATCAACATGATCAGTCATCTCCCCTGAGCTTGGGTGTCTCGTGCGCGTCTTGCATACGACGCTCGATCGCCTCTTCCTCCTCGAGCAAGCGCTCGAATTCCGGGTCGGCTTCTTTCACGAGAGGTGTCACTTCTGCTTCAACGAATTCAGTTGCACGTGGGCCACCTGAAGACACCACGCGACGTGGCTCGGCCTGTGACTGACCAGAGGTTTCGCCGACTGCCATTGCAGCTTCGCGCGAGATCTTGTCTTGCGTTGAGCTCTTGTACGGCAAGATGTCGCCCTTGTACAGCCACACCTTGACGCCGATGCGTCCGGACGTGGTCCGGGCTTCACGGAATCCGTAGTCGATGTCGGCACGAAGTGTGTGCAACGGCACACGACCTTCGCGGTACCACTCGGTACGGCTCATTTCTGCTCCACCGAGACGGCCAGAGCACTGAACGCGAATGCCGAGCGCACCGTACTTCTGTGCATTCTGCACCGCGCGCTTCATGGCGCGACGGAACGCAATACGGTTGGCCAACTGATCAGCCACACCTTGGGCGATGAGTGCTGCATCGAGTTCGGCTTGCTTGATTTCGACGATGTTCAACTGCACACGCGGGTTGCCTGTGATGCGGGTGAGTCCGGCGCGAAGCTCATCGGCTTTCGCACCCTTGCGACCAATGACGATGCCAGGACGTGCGGTGTGCACGTCGATACGCAACTTGTCACGAGTGCGCTCGACTTCGATACGGCTGACTGCTGCATCTTCGAGTGAACCCATGAGGTACTCGCGAATCTTCCAGTCCTCGGTGAGATAGTCCTTGTATTCGCGGGTGCTGAACCAACGGCTCTTCCAGTCGGTGGTGACACCAAGACGGAAGCCGTACGGATTGATCTTCTGGCCCATCAGTTCCCCGTTTCCTCAGAAGTTGCTTCGGCGGTGACGACATCGGTCGACTCGCCTGTTGGCTCGGTCGACTCGGGTGCCTTCTCGCCACCTGAACGCTTGCGGCTTGCTTCGACGCGCGCACGACGAGTTGAGAGTGCGCTTCCGCGTGCACTCGACTTTGCGTCACGCTTCGCCATCATGTCGTCAGACATCTGGTCGACGATGACGGTGATGTGGCAGGTGCGCTTGTTGATGTGTCCGGCACGACCACGAGCGCGCGGGCGCATGCGCTTGAGGGTCGGGCCCTCGTCAGCGAAACACGCCTTGACATACAGATCGTCGGCATCGAACTGGGTGTTCTCGTCGTTGACTGCATTGGCGACTGCCGATGCGAGGACCTTGCGCACCACACGAGCTGCCTCGCGGTCGGTGAACTGCAAAATCTCGTCGGCGCGCTTCACGTCGACGTCACGAATGAGGTTGAGCACGACTCGTGCTTTGGATGCGGACATGCGTACGAAACGAGCCGACGACTTGACGCCGCTCTTCGTGCCCGCCACGCGGTTTGCTTCGTTCAGCTTGGGACCAGTCATGACTACTTCTTCACGTTCTTTTCTTGGCCGGAGTGGAACTTGAATGTGCGAGTGGGGGCAAATTCACCCAACTTGTGACCGACCATGGACTCGGTGACATACACCGGCACATGCTTGCGTCCGTCGTGCACCGCGATGGTGTGACCGACCATGTCGGGCACGACTGTCGAGCGACGCGACCAGGTCTTGATGACCTTGCGATCGCCAGATGCATTTGCAGCATCGACTTTCTTCAACAGGTGCTCGTCCACGAACGGGCCCTTCTTCAGGCTGCGAGACATTGATTACCTCCGACCCTTGCCTGTGCGGCGACGGCGAACGATGAGTGATTGAGATGGCTTGTTGGTGTTACGAGTACGACCCTCGGGCTTGCCCCATGGCGACACGGCAGGACGACCACCAGAGGTCTTTCCTTCACCACCACCGAGTGGGTGATCGACCGGGTTCATGGCGACACCGCGGGACTGCGGACGAACACCCTTCCAACGGTTACGACCGGCTTTACCGATCTTGATGAGTTCGTGTTCGCTGTTGCCGACTTCACCGACGGTTGCGCGACAGTCGAGCAAAACGCGACGCATTTCCGTGCTCGGCATACGCAACGTGGCGAAGTCGCCGTCTTTGGCGACGAGCTGCACTGCAGTTCCGGCGGAACGGCCGAGCTTGCCACCCTGACCCGGGCGCAACTCGACGTTGTGCACCGTGGTACCGACTGGCATGTAACGAAGTGGAAGAGCGTTACCTGGCTTGATGTCAGCACCCTGACCGCTCTCGACGCGCATGCCGACTTCGAGACCCTTTGGCGCGAGGATGTATGCCTTCGTGCCGTCGACGTAGTGAAGAAGTGCGATGCGACAGGTGCGGTTCGGGTCGTATTCGATGGCGACGACTTTTGCCTGCACACCATCTTTGACGCGCTTGAAGTCGATGATGCGGTACTGACGCTTGTGTGCGCCACCACGGTGACGTGCGGTCTTGCGACCGTAGGCATTGCGTCCACCAGAGTTCTTGGTGGGTGCGAGCAGCGTCTTTTCCGGTGTCGACTTCGTGATTTCACTGAAGTCGGCGACGGTCTGGAAACGACGACCTGCACTCGTTGGCTTGCGCTTGCGGATACCCATGGTCAGCTCAGCTTTCGAACAACGGGATCTTGCTTCCCGCTGCAAGGGTGACGATCGCGCGCTTTGTTGCGGCGCGCTGACCGAGACGGTTGGTGTTACGGGTGCGGCGATACTTGCCGCGACGGTTCAAGGTGTTGACCTTGAGAACCTTGACGCCCCAGATCGCCTCGATGGCGTCATGAATTTCAGGCTTGCTCGCATCGGGATGGACTTGGAACGTGTAGACGTCTTGTTCCATCAGTGCGTAGCTCTTCTCTGAAACCACAGGGGCCAGGATGATGTCGCGTGGATCTTTCATCACGCACCTTCCTTCTGTACCGGGAGACTGGCCGAGGTGAACACGATCCAGTCGTTGCACAACACGTCGTAGGCATTCAGTTCGCCCGACGAGATGATCTGCACTTCGGGAATGTTGCGGAAGCTCTTGGCTGCTGCTTCATCGGCATTGGTGAGAACCACGAGTGCGCGACCTTCGATTCCGAGTGCGGACAACGCTGCGATTGCACCCTTGGTGCTCGGCTCTGACAAACCCCACGAGTCGACCACCACGACGCGACCTTGTGCGTTGCGATCGGACAATGCCGAGTGCAACGCGAGGCGCACCATCTTGCGGGGGGTCTTCTGCGAGTACTTGCGAGGCTTGGGTCCGAGTGCGATACCACCGCCGCTGTAATGCGGAGCACGTGTCGAACCCTGTCGTGCGCCACCAGTTCCCTTTTGACGGAACGGCTTCTTGCCACCGCCGGATACTTCGGCGCGAGTCTTGGTGCTCTGCGTTCCGGCGCGACGGTGTGCAAGTTGTGCAGTGACGACTTGGTGCATGACCGGCACGTTCGGCTGAATGCCGAAAATCGCGTCGGCGATTTCGACCTTGCCGCTGTCTTTGCCGGACGCTGTCTTGACTGTGAGCGATGCCATGGGAATCACTTGGCCTTTACTGCGTTACGAACGATGACGACGCCGCCATTGGGACCGGGCACTGAACCCTTCACCAACAACAAGCCGCGCTCGACATCTGCTTGTACGACTTCAAGATTGAGAGTTGTGACTTGCTCGTGGCCCATGTGGCCGGCCATGCGCAGACCTTTGAACACGCGACCAGGGAATGAACACGAACCGATGGAACCGGGTGCACGGTGGTGCTTGTGGTTACCGTGGCTCGCGCCCTGGCCGTTGAAGTTGTGGCGCTTCATTCCACCAGCAAAACCCTTGCCTCGACTGACCGCCGTGACATCGACCTTCTCGCCGGCAGCGAGAGTGTCGACCGTGATTTCCTGACCGACTTCAAAACCATCGACAGAGTCGAGACGAAGTTCGACGAGACGTCGACCAGGCTCGACACCAGCTTTGGCAAAGTGTCCGACTTCTGCTTTGTTGATCTTGCGCGCGTTCTTCGTACCGAAGGTCACCTGAACTGCTGAGTATCCGTCGCGCTCGCTGGTTTTCACCTGAACGATGCGCGCCGGCTCGACGCGAAGCACTGTGACGGGGATGACGCGTTGGTCATCTCCCCACACTTGTGTCATGCCGACTTTTTCGCCGACGATCGCTTTTTGTGCCATGGCGGCAACCCTTTTCTTGCTCGTTGTGTGTTGATCTGTTGTCTTCACGCAAATGCTCCGCACAACCAGAGGTCGTGGCGGAGCACCGTGTTGGGTTGTGCCGTGCGGTTCCTCTTTGACCTTGCGGGTCAAACCGGCCTTCACGGACGTCGATTGTTGGAAACAGGTTCGACGATCGATCCTTGAGCCAAGAGCCGAAGCCCTAGACGCATGAGTTGCTTACGCTATCGGCGGGTGTGGCTGACCCCACCTGGCTGAGCCGGGTTGTGTTGCTGCACTTCGATGTTCCGAGGAGAGAACACCGGTGGTTTGTGCATTTGTGAAACTCGTCTTTGGAGCGCCCGTCCCCAGGTCACCCGATGCCTACGATGACCCGCAATGCGCCAGGTCACCCCCACCGAGATCGAGACCTACCAGCGCCAGGGAGTCGTGGTCCTTCGCGCGGTGGTCGATGCCGATCTCCTGACCCTGATCGCCGATGGCATCGCCCGCAACATGGCCGCCCCCAGTTCGTGGTCAAACGACTACACCGTCGACGGTGCCGGCGGTCGATTCTTTGACGACTACGTGAATTGGCACAACATCCACCAATTCAAGGATGCCGCCACTACCGGCCCGCTACCCCGCATTGCCGGAGCTCTGATGACCACACGGCAACCACGCTTTTTCCACGAGCACGTGCTGGTGAAAGAACCCGGCACCGTCACCCCCACTCCGTGGCACCACGATGATCCGTACTACGGAGTCGACGGCATGGACAATGTCAGTTTGTGGGTGCCGCTCGACGATGTTCCTGACCAAGTCGCACTTCGATGTGTCGCAGGTAGCCACCGCCTCGGCCGACGCTTCATTCCGAATCGATTCATCGACGACTCGCCATATGTCGATGCGGCTTCTGGTTTTGAGACATTTCCGTCAGCTGACGAGCTTGAGTCGTTCGGTGACATCGTCACCTGCGCGGCATCACCGGGTGATGTCGTCGCATTTCATTTCCGCACACTTCACTCGGCACCCGGCACTCAACATCACCGCGATCGTCGCCGCGTTGCGAGCTTTCGATATGTGGGAGACGATGCGCGATGGACGACACGACCATGGAAGACGTCGCCACCGTTCGAGGCGAACGGTCTGAAAGATGGTGACGTGCTCGACGATCAACGATTCCCGTTGATCTCGTTGTGAACAGACCTCAGCCGTTTTCGCGCGCGACAAGTGTCGCTTCGAGAGTCAACTCTTCTTTGCCACGGATGACGCGCATCGAGATGGTGTCGCCAGGCTTGGAATCTCGGATGACGCCGATGAGTGCACCTTGACCGGTGATCGGAGTGTCGTTCACTTCCAAGATGACGTCGTCGACCTTCAAGCCAGACTTCTCTGCCGGTGAGTCCGGAGCGATTTGTGTGACGACAGCACCGGTACCGCCGTCATTGCGGTCACCAAGTGCGACACCGAGGTAACCCTCGGGCTTCTTCTCGCCGTTTGCTTCTGCCCGCAATACATCGATGTTTCGCAACACTTCCTTGACACCGATGGCAAAGCCGATGTTGTTCGCTGCCGTCGAGAAGTCGTCGCGTGCAACTGCAGTGTTGATTCCGACGATCTCACCCTTCAGATTGACGAGTGGGCCTCCGGAGTTACCCGAAGAAATCGCTGCATCGGTTTGAACGAGGCCGTTCAATGCACCGTCGTTCAGGGTAAGTGTGCGGTTCAGCGCACTGATGATTCCAGTGGTGACGCTCGGCCCGCCGTCGAGATCAAGTGCGTAACCGACGGCAACGACCTGGTCACCCACAGCCAAACCTTCCGGATCTGCGAAGACGGCAGCAGTGAGGTCTGCGGGGTTCTTCAACTTCACCAGTGCGAGGTCGTTTCCGGCATCACTTGCGAGTACATCTGCCTCGACGGTGTCGGTGGCACCGGCCAAACGCACGCGGACAGTGTCGGAACCTTCCACCACATGGTGGTTGGTGACGATCTCACCATCATTGGAGATGACGACCCCCGTGCCGACCGCCTCGCCGCCATCACCGAATGCGTCGATGGTCACCACGCTGGCGGCAATGACAGCAGCTGCTTTTGCAACATTCGTGTTTCCGACAGTGTCAGGGTCGACCGGATCAGCGGTGATGACTGGGCCAGCA
>DAIOTI010000092.1:0-6380 GCA_036752105.1 Ilumatobacteraceae bacterium
ACCGTGAACAAGTCCTCGCGCGAGAGGCCGCGCATGGTCAGTGACGCCTGTGGTGCAGTGGCCACCGGGTTGCCGTTGTAGACGAACAGGGCTTTCACCGGTGGGTCCAATTCCTCCGTGGTGAGCGCCCATCCGATGGTGTTCATGCTGATCGGGCGACGTGACTTGTCTGCCGCGAGGTGCGGTGCATCAAATGATGAATCGTCAACAAAATCGTCGACGTATGAGCCCACACTTCGCGAGTACCCGCCGCCTTTGTGCTTCCACGAACCGGTCAGAGAGGGGAGACACACGATGGTGCGGAAGAACTGTGCACCGTGTTCGCGATGTTCTGCTCCGATGAGTGTGCGTATGAACGCTGGTGTCGTCGTGGCGTAGTCGCGCGCAAGAGTCTCGATGATGTCTGCTTCAACTCCACAAATAGATGCGGCTCGTGCAGGTGTCCAGCTGGCGACATGTGCAGACAACTCTTCGAAACCGCTCGTGTGTTTTGCGATGTAGTCGTGGTCGACCAAGCCATCCCGAATGATGACGTGCATCATCGCCAACATCAAGGCGATGTCCGTGCCAGGAAGTGGCTGGATGAATTGGTCCGCTGCTTCAGCAGTGATCGTGCGTACCGGATCGATGACGATGACCTTGGCTCCATTGTCGCGTGCTTCTTCGATGAACGGCCACAAGTGTCTGTTGGTCAACTTGGTGTTCGTTCCCCACAACACGATGAGCTTCGAATACTGCACATCGAGTGGGTCACACGTGAGTGGAGATCCGATTGCTGTGACCGTTGCATAGGCGGCGGTTCCGCCACACAGCGAATCAACTTGGCGAGATGACCCGAGCTTGGCGAAGAACCGTCTGTCGAGCGAATTCATCATCAGGGAACCTTGAGTACCTGCATCACCCCACGGCACGACTGCTTCACCGCCCCACGTGTCGACAATCTCGCCGACTCGAGACGCGACGAGCGACAACGCTTCGTCCCAACTTGCCTGACGGAACTTGCCTTCTCCCTTTGCTCCGTCGCGAATGAGCGGCGTGAGGATGCGGTCAGGGCTGTACACGCGATCGAGTATTCGGTTCACCTTCGGACACAACTCACCCTGTGAGTAGGGATGCGCAGGATTGCCGCGAATCTTGACGGCAACTCCACTTTCGACCGTGACTTCCCAGCCACACGAGTCGGGACAATCGTGGTGGCACGTTCCGAGGACAGTCGAGGAAGTCACCTCTTTATTCTGCCAGCCGTGCCTTCATCAAGCGAAGAAGTAACGGGCCGTCGACTTTCCAGTCGGCGGGCACGATGAAGGTGTGTTTGTTGACTTTGAAGTCGGCGAGCAGATCGGCCGATGCGGTAAGTAGCGAGGGACTGAACAAGTTGATGGTCAAGTGGTTCTTCGACGCTGAAAGCCCGAAGACGTACGTGTCGCCGTGCTTCAACATCGGTTGATTCCATGCAGTGACTAGTTCCAATTTCGGATACTTCTTCTGGATGACACTGAAAATCTTCATGGCCGTCTCCGCGTGTGTCGGAGCAAGCGAGGCAAAGTAATCACGCGGTGTCGCGAACCGGCGAGATGTGGTCGAACCGCGATGGTGCATCACCAGAGCATTTGCGTGAGCCTGACTGAAGCCATATTTTTCCCGAAGAAACGCGATCTGTTCGGGGTACTTGGCGTCTCCGAGCTTCTTGAGAAGACCCAACCAGTGTGACGCCGGCTTGCCATGCTTCTTCTCGATGGCAGGGAAGTGCCTGGAGCGCTCGCCGTCAGGGGTGCTCATTGCGATGACATGTGAGCGCGGAATTCCATGTCGGCAAGGCGCGCTTTGTCTTCAACGGATAGCTCGCTCAGCCGCTCAAGCGTGACGGAGTTGATGACTGCGCTGCATTCGAACACATGTGGATACGGGCCCACAGGTGCGCCAGTGTCAAGGCCGACGTCGAAAGTCTCACCACTCATTGAGAAAACGACCGGCACAGTCGCATCTAACCGCGCCGAAGTCTGAGGGGCGCCATCCACGATCAAGTACGCGGTTCCTCCGGCACCCATTCCGCCGTCGTAATCGAACTCAACGGTCACTTCGTGACGACCAGGTTGCAAGTGCACCCCTGGAAGTTTCGTGAAGATGCGTCCGAACAAGTTGTAGAAGTAGGTCGGTACGCCGTCGTCAAGATAAAGGGACCAACCTGCCAGGTTTCCGCCTTGACAACAGATGACACCCGAATCGTTCGATGAGCGAATCTCGATGTCCGCAGTGATCCGAAACGAACAATTCTTCAAGTTGACGACGACCGGCTCAGGAATGCGCACGTGGGCTCGGTTGTATGTCATGGATGTGACAGAACCGAGCGCAGTGGGTACGACGAGGTCTGGATGGCGTCCCGAACCGGGATCTCGTAGCGGATAAACAAAGCAACGCCTCGCTTCGGCATCGAACACGTCGATCAATTCAGCGAGTTTCTCAGGGTACTTCTCGGCAAGATCGACACCTTGGGAGAAGTCCTCAGTGATGTCGTACAACTCCCACTTCTCTTGCGGCCCGTCAAAGGGCATGGGTACGAACCGAATCCACGGAGGACGCCCGTGAAAACACGAAGCAATCCAACCATCGTGATAGATAGCGCGATTGCCGAGAATCTCGAAATATTGAGTGGTACGTCGACTTGGAGCGGTGCCATCGTCGAACGAGTAATTCATCGCCACGCCATCGACAGGGTCTTGCTGAACACCATGGACGACGTGCGGGTGCTCGATGCCCGCTGCAGCAAGGACCGTGGGCCAGATGTCAACGACGTGATGAAATTGCGAACGCAGTTCGCCCGGCTTCGCGATTCGCGCCGGCCATCGCATGACCATGCCGTTTCGAGTGCCACCGAAATGTGATGCCACTTGTTTCATCCACTGGAAGGGCGAGTCGAGAGCCCAGGCCCAGGCGATGTTGTAGTGGTTCTCGCACTTTGCAGACCCGAAGTCATCGATGTGGTCGAGTAACCACTCGGGATCTTCGGGAATGCCGTTCTGGAACGACGGCGCTGCCCACGCGCCGTTGACGGTGCCTTCTGCTGACGCACCGTTGTCACCCGTGATGTAGATGACAAGCGTGTCCTCTTTCGCGCCGATTGAGTCGATGTGCGACATGAGGCGACCAATGTGGTGGTCCGTGTGCGCCAGAAACGCTGCGAACACTTCCATCAAGCGTGATGCCACCGGTTTGTATCTGTCGGGATAGTCGTCCCACGACGGAATGCCATCTGGTCGTGGAGTGAGGTGGGTACCAGGAGGAATGATTCCCATCGCGAGTTGTCGCTCGTAGATCTCGTGGCGCAATGCGTCCCAACCATCGTCGAAGCGACCTTTGAACTTGTCGATCCACTCTTGGGGCACATGATGTGGGGTGTGCACTGCGGGTGTCGGTAAGTACACGAACCACGGTTTGCCCGGAGCCGTCGAGCGAACGCGGTCGATCCACTCGATCGAACGGTCCACCAGATCCTCGGTGAGGTGATAATCCTCGCGGCCGACATAAGGGAATACCGGAGTTGTCTGGTCGTACACCGGCGGTTCGTACTGTGAGGCCTCTGCGTTGATGATCCCGTAGAAACGGTCGAAGCCGAGGCCGGTAGCCCATCGATCGAACGGTCCAGCAGGACCCTGTTCCCACGTCGGAGTGAGATGCCACTTACCGAAACAACCGGTTGCGTATCCGTTCAGTCGCAACACTTCTGCGATCGTGGCAGTCGATGCCGGAATCCGCGTGTCGTAACCGGGGAAGGTGTTCGCATTCTCAGGGATGCTGCCCATGTGTGCGAAGTGGTGGTTGCGCCCTGTGAGCAACGCAGCGCGGGTCGGTGAACACAACGCAGTCGTATGGAACTGGTTGTACGTCAGGCCTTCCCTCGCGAGTGAGTCACAAGTGGGCGTCGGTATCGGTCCACCGAATGTGCTGAATGAACCGAATCCGACGTCATCAAGCATGATGACGAGAACGTTTGGCGCACCTTCGGGTGCACCGTTCAACCCCATTCGAGCCGGTGTTGCATCTTTCAGAAGTCGTGTGATCTCACCGGTGAACGATGGCTCGGGTCGCGGAAGCTGAGTCATGGTCGAGTCACTCGAGTCCGGGTACGTCGAACACCCTGAGGGCAGACCGGACGGAGGCGATGTCACCGTCGACAACGACGGTTCCCTGCGAGAGTGCGTCGTCGACAGTCATTGCTCCGCCGAGAACCTTCGCCCACACACTTCGATCGAGAGTGACGGTGTGTTCGGCTTCGGTCGCGTCGGTCGTGACGGCCACACAGTTGCGAACGTGCAACCCGACTGTCACGCCTGAGATGACTAGTCGCATGTGGACATCGATTCCGACTGCGCGCTCTGGCATGACGAGCACGCGGAGGAGCCGCACCGAATCAGCGGCGTTCATTCCGAGTATCTGCCGTTCGCGTAGTCGATGCACACGGTGTCGCTCGAGGTTCTCCGTACCTTCGATGTCTCGCGCTCGAGTAAGACACCAGTTGCGAATGTTCGCTGCCGTCGACCGTTGGCCGATTTTTCGCAGCACATCGGCAAGGAGTGCTCGGTCATCAGTGTTGGCTCCGGTGTGTTTCCACAACCACGACGCGAGCTCTAACGCCCAACGCAGGTCACCAGTTTCGATTGAAGCACGAGCCGAATCTCGTACGACTTGCGCTCCACCGAATCCGGCCACCAGCTTGTCCGCCCTCTGTTGTGGTGGGAGTGGGAACAGCCATTCCGGGTCATCGTCGAACCAACCACGAATTCCGGTGTACACCTGTCGGACGTGATGCTCAACCAGTCCGTAGTGCTGAGTGGTCAGGTAGTCCTCGTCTGACCCCGGTGGGAGTTCCACCATGTGTGCGATCTCATCCATTGTGTGACCGCGATTCATCAGACGCACCGTCTGGTCCCAGATCAGTTGAATGACATCGCGATACTTGACCACACGTCTACGAATGTCTTGTGCCCCGGACAATGGTGGACCATGTGTCGCAATGAGATGTTCAGGATTCAGTGCGAGCACATGATCGATGCCGGGCAACATGTTCTGCGGGTTTCGGTATTCCTCACCGCGAATCGCGTACACGTTGAACACCGCCGGCCACACGTTGTTCTGCACACAAACCCCGATTTCGGGGAACCAGTAGGTCAGAGAGTCATCTGCATCAGATGGTGCATACGAGGTCTCGACACGCAGACCGGCGACAGAGAGCACTTCACCGCCGCGCAGTGTCGTCGTCGGCGGGATGAAACCGGGAGTGAACGGTCGATGTTCCGGATTTCGATAGTGCAGTCCGAGACCGACACTCACCACACTGTCTGGTCCGTCGAGTGGCAGTGCTGTACCGAACTGCTGCACTATCCCGCGTGCATATGACGGGCCGATCTCTCCAGATGCACGTGCGATGTTGCCGACGATCCGCTCGTGTCCATAAATGGGTAGTGACGTGCCGGGCGGGGAGTCGATTGCAGCCGTACCGGCCACATAGTGAAAGTGCGTGTAAAGCACGGCGACAATCGGGACATTTGTGTGAGCGCGTAACTCCTCGAGGGCTGCACGCATTTCTTCGACACATTCACCAGTGTCGATGGCGATGATGCCCTCGGGGCCTTCGATGAATGTCTGGTTCGACAGACCATTGCCCACCAAGGTCCACACTCCTGGGCGCACTGAGTAGAACCTGCGCTCTAGGCGACTGGCGTGCTCAAAAGCGATGCGATGAGCGAGTTGTCCGCGAAGGCCTACCGTCACGTCAGGGTCGCGTGAAAACGATTCCATTTTCCCGCTCACCGTGTCATTCTGTCATTGTGACTGGTGGTGCCGAGAAAGTGGTGAAGTCGCTGTCTCGTCAGCACCATCCGCACCGTCAGCGACTTCGTGGAGCCGGCTATTTCCGTCGAGTGGGACCTGGGCTCGTCACTGGAGCCGCCGATGATGATCCATCGGGCATCGGCACCTACTCACAAGTTGGTGCGGCCTTCGGGTTCAGCCTTTTGTGGTCGACCTTGGTGGCACTTCCTCTGGCAATCGCAGTGCAGGAAGCGACGGCACGTCTCGGACTTCTGTCGGGAAAGGGACTCGCGGCGCTCATCAAACGTGAGATGCCTCGGTGGGTGTTGTATGTCTCACTCGCACTCGTCACCGTCGCGAACACCTTCAACATCGGAGCTGACCTCGGCTCGATGGCAGCTGCCACTCACATGCTTGCTCCACTTCCGGTCGTTGTGCTGGTCGTCGTTTTCGGACTGACCATGATGACGCTGGAAATAGTTGTTCCGTATCACAAGTACTCGAAGGTCTTGCGATGGTTGTGCATCTCGCTCGTCTCATACATCGCGGTGATGTTCATCGTCGACGTCGAC
>DAIOTI010000093.1:0-6375 GCA_036752105.1 Ilumatobacteraceae bacterium
AGGTCTCGTTGCTCTCGAGGTCCAGGGCGCGACCGGCGCGATCGTGAAGTTGAAGTGCGAGACCGACTTCGTGGCAGCCAGCGACGGCTTCAAAGCCGAGGGTGACGAGCTCGTGAAGTTGGTCATCGGCAAAGGTGCTGGTGCCGTCGCCGAACGCTCTGCGCAACTCGAAGACCTGAAGATCACTCTGAAGGAAAAAATCGAACTGGGTGAAGTGGTGCACATGGCCGCAGCATCCGGAAATGTCGTCGGTTCATACATCCACATCCAAGGTGGTCGCGGGGTGAACGGGGTGCTGGTCGAGATGTCCGGTGCAAGTGACGAACTTGCGCACGACGTGGCGGTGCACGTTGCATTTGCTCGCCCGCGCTATCTCACCCAAGCTGACGTTCCTGCCGATGTCATCGAGAAAGAGCGTGCGACTCTCGAGACGCTCACTCGTAACGAAGGCAAGCCCGAGCAGGCAATCGCCAAGATCGTCGAAGGACGACTCAGCGGTTTCTTCAAAGACATCTGTCTTCTCGAGCAGGCCTATGCCAAAGACGACAAGGTCACGATCAAGCAACTCATCGGCGGCGCCAGCATCGTGCGCTTCGCGCAGGTGGAGATCGGCTGATGTCCACCGGAACGACCGATCGTCCGACATGGTCTCGCGTCGTTCTCAAATTGTCTGGTGAGGCACTCGCCGAGTCAGTGGGGTTCGGTCTCGACGGTGGTGTGCTGCAACAAGTTGCCGAGGAAATCAAACAAGCGCGAAGTCAACTCGGTGTCGACATAGCCATTGTTGTCGGTGGCGGAAACTTCTGGCGCGGAATCAAAGGTGCTGGGCAAGGCATGGACCAAGCCCAGGCCGATTACATGGGAATGATCGCAACGGTCATGAACGGACTTGCTCTGCAAGATGCACTCGAGCGCGTCGGTCAGCAAAGCCGCGTCATGACGGCAGTTGAGATGCCGAAGGTGGCCGAGCCGTACATTCGTCGTCGTGCGCAGCGTCACCTAGAGAAGGGTCGAGTTGTGATTCTCGCTGGAGGAACCGGTAACCCGTTCTTCACCACCGACACTGCAGCAGCCTTGCGTGCGGCCGAAATAGATGCACAAGCAATCTTGAAGGGCACTCATTCGGGTGTCGACGGGGTGTACACCGCCGATCCGAAGAAGGATCCCACCGCTGTCCGTTACGACCGCATCAGCCATATGGATGTCATCACCAAGGGCCTGAAGGTCATGGACTCGACTGCCATCACATTCTGCATGGACAACAACCTTCCCATCGTGGTTTTCAACCTGCTGGAGCGAGGGAATGTGGTGTCCATCCTCGGTGGAGAGCCAGTCGGTACGCTGGTCGGGTGATTGACGACGCCATTTTGGAGGCCATCGAGAAGATGGAAAAGGCCGTCGAGCATGTTCAGGGTCAGTTCTCCTCAGTGCGCACCGGTCGGGCCAACCCCGCTCTCGTCGAGCGCCTTCAAGTCGATTACTACGGCTCGATGGTTCCGCTTCAGCAGTTGGCGAGCTTTCAGGTGCCAGAAGCCCGCACTCTCGTGGTGAAGCCACACGACCGTGGAGCAATGGGTGCCATCGAGAAGTCCATTCGCGAGAGTGATCTCGGATTGCAGCCGAACAACGACGGTGTCGTCATTCGCCTCAACTTTCCCGCCCTCACCGAAGAGCGTCGCAAGGAGTACGTGAAGGTCGTCAAGAACATGGCGGAAGACGGACGTATTGCCGTGCGCAACATTCGTCGTGACGCTCGTAAAGCGATGGAGTCCGCCGAGAAGAACGGCGACATCTCAAAAGACGAACTTGAACGTGGTGAGAAGGATCTCGAAAAGGTCGTGCACGAGCACATCGAGACCATCGACAAAGCCGTGACACGTAAAGAGCAAGAACTCCTCGAGGTGTGAGGCCTCGAGAACCACACAACCGACCCGAAAGGGGAAGAACATGAGTGACGACATTTGGCGCAGGCGTGATGACACCGACCGTGATGTCACGGCTGGTGATGCGACGGGCGAAGAATATGGCACCGACTTTGGTTCCGAGTTCGGTCGCATTCAATTTGCAGACGAGCCGACGAACGAACCTGCACTCAGTTTCGGCAACGACACCACGGGGTCGTTGCCGCATTGGACCGAACCACCTACTGGCGAAGCACCGACGATGTCTGACGACACAGGTGGTGAACCCGATGTGTGGGCAACGTTCCAGCAGCCGAGTGCACCGACGCAACGTCCGAGTCGCCTCACGATTGGTACTGACCCCACAGATGAGCGGGCCCGTCGCCCGGTTCCGCCACCGCGCGACTCATCCTTCGACATGGTTCGCGACCCTTCATACGACATCACTGGTGGGCACTCACGGCCACAGAGCCGTTCTTCGCAGGTGCGTCGTTCGTCTGGTGGCGGACGAACTGGTCGCGACATGCCTGCAGCCGTGTCAACAGGGCTGATTCTCGTCGCAGTGTTCGTGGCGGCAGAAATGTGGCGGCCGGCAGCAGTCATGGTGATTGTCATCGCTGCACTCGGAATGGCAGCTGTCGAGTTCTTCAGCAAGGTCACCGAGAAGGGCTATCGACCAGCGACGTTCGCGGGTATCGCAGCTTGTGTCGCTGCGCCACTTGCGGCGTACTGGATGGGAGACGGCTCGCTACCACTCGTGATCGCGTTCTCGTTCATGGCAGCGTCCATTGGCTTCATCGGTGCTGGAAGCGTGCAAAGCGGGCCGATGCCAAACGTCGCGATCACGACCATGAGCGTCGTATGGATCGGACTTCTTGGCTCGTTTGCTGCCCTCATCCTTCGCATGTCGGTCACCGGATCTGTTCCTGCGGCCGTCGGTACTGACACGTTGTTCATCGTGGTGGCGGCCGTCGTTGCGAACGATGTCGGTGGTCTGCTCGTCGGTTCCACCGCAGGGCGAACGCCACTTCGTGAGTGGATCAGCCCGAACAAGACTCTCGAAGGTGCAATCGGAGGAACGTTGCTCACCTTCATCGTCGTCATCCTCGTTGGAACTCAAAGTGACACATGGAACAACATGGGAGAGCTGCTCTTGCTCGCACTCGTCGTCTCAATCATGGCTCCACTCGGTGATCTGGTCGAGTCGATGTTCAAGCGCAATCTCGATGTCAAGGATTTCGGTGCGGTGATTGCTGGTCACGGCGGTGTGCTCGACCGGTTTGATGGCTTCTTGTTCGTGTTGCCGTCGGCTTACTACTTGCTGTTGGTGCTGCAACCCTGGACATCGTGAACCCGGTGCGGGTCGCTATCGCCGGATCCTCCGGCTCGATCGGCACACAGACCCTCGACGTCATTGCGGCAGAGGGCGATGCATATGTCGTGTCGGCGCTCGCGGTCAATGCATCCGCAGACGTCGTCATTGCACAGGCCAAGAGATGGAAACCAGAAGTTGTCGCGGTCGCAGATGAAGTAGCACGTCAGTCGGTACGCGAAGCATTGCCAGCGGTGCATGTCGTGGCCGAACTGGAATCGGGGGTCGACGTCGCCGATGTGGTGATCAACGGAGTCGTCGGCTTCGCGGGTCTACCTGTCACCTTGGCAACTCTGCGTCAGGGAAAGCGCCTTGGTTTGGCGAACAAAGAAAGTCTCATCGCAGCTGGCCCGGTAGTGGCGCCGCTGCGAGACGTTCCTGGGGCGATCATCGTTCCTGTCGACAGCGAGCATTGCGCCATCCATCAGTGCCTGCGGTCTTCGCATCAACCGGGTCGCGAAGTTGCGCGACTCGTTCTCACGGCGAGTGGAGGACCATTTCGTGGCCGCACTGCCGCGTCGTTGAAAGACGTCACCGTCGACGAAGCGTTGTCACACCCCACGTGGAAGATGGGTCCCAAGATCACTGTCGATTCGTCGACACTCATGAACAAGGGGCTCGAAGTCATCGAGGCACACGAACTATTCGGCGTCGACGTCGACAACATCGACGTGGTGGTGCACCCGCAGTCCGTTGTGCACTCCATGGTCGAGTACACCGACGGCTCGACGATCGCGCAGTTGTCCTTGCCGGACATGCGACTTCCCATCGGGTACGCCCTCGGATATCCGTCACGCATCACCTCGCCATTCGGATCCATCGATTGGTCGTCGTTGTCGCGACTCGATTTCGAACTGCCCGATCGATCCACTTTCCGATGTCTCGACCTGGCCTATGCAGCTGGGCGGGCGGGGGGCACTGCGCCGGCATGTTTGTCGGCTGCAAATGAAGTCGTGGTCGAGGCTTTCCTCGCTGGGCAAGTGCGATGGCCCGACATTGCACATGTCACCGAGCACGTCATGGCACAGCACCACGTCAGTCAGCCATACTCGGTGGACGACGTGCTCGCTGCTGATGCCGAGGGCCGTCGATTGGCAACAGAAGCATTGACACGATGAGCAACATCTACGAGAAGTTCCGCAGCGAAATTGCAGCAGGTGGTGCTGTCGAACAGTCCGACGGGTCGGTCGACCGCAAACAGTCGCTTGTAAGCGGTGTAGCCATCGTCGGATTGTTGGTGTGGCTCGGTCTTCGCGATGCGTGGATACTCGTTTTCGTCGTCGGTTTATTGATCTCTGTGTTCCTCCACGAAGTCGGCCACTTCGTCACGGCTCGCCGTACGGGCATGAAGGTCACGCAGTTCTACATGGGGTTCGGGCCTCGCCTGTGGAGCACCACGCGTGGCGGAGTCGAATACGGCATTCGTGCGCTGCCTCTCGGGGCATTTGTGCGCATCGTGGGCATGAACAATCTCGATGAAGTTGATCCTGCGGACGAGCCGGTCACATATCGTGCCCAGAGTTACCCCCGAAAGTTGCTGGTGATCACCGCAGGTTCCCTCATGCATCTCATCATCGGTGTGGTCCTCTTCACCACGGTGTATTCGAGTTGGGGTCGGTATCAAGAGCTTGGCGCCGTCACCATCAGTGCACTTGCCGACGGCGATTCACCCGCATCACGCGCAGGCATCCGAGAAGGTGACGTCATCGTCGCAATCGACAATGAGAAAGTCTCCACTCGGTCGCATTTCGTCGATGCCATCGTCGCCAATGAGCCTGGTGATCGTGTCACCGTCACTGTCGATCGCGACGGCACCTCGTCGAACCTCGAAGTTGTGTTGGCCGAACATCCCGAGGTTCCTGGTTCTGCGTTTTTCGGAGTGGCGAGCACCAGCGCCGGTTACGCCGAACTCGGGGTCATTGAGTCGGTAGGCCGGTCATTCGCTGACATCGGAACAACCGTGTCTGAATCGGTCAAGGGTCTCGTAGCAGCACTGAATCCGGTGAACAGCCTCGAACATCTCACCAACGAAAATGCCGACCCGGCAACGCGACCCACGACAGTCGTGGGCATCAGTCAAGTCAGTGGTTCGGTCGGAGAGAGTGACGGGTTGAAAGGCATCTTGTTGCTGCTCGCCAGTCTCAACATTTTTGTCGGTGTGTTCAATATGTTGCCGTTGCTTCCATTTGACGGTGGACATGCAGCCATCGCCACGTACGAGCGATTGCGGTCACGGCCCGGCAAGCCATATCGCGCTGACATCTCAAAGATGATTCCTGTCGCGACGACGGTGGTGGTGTTGCTCGCGTTCTTGCTGGCCACCGGTCTGTACCTCGACCTCACCAGACCTCTCGGCTAATGGCACACTGGTTCTGATGTTCGAACGTCGTCACACGCGGCAGATCACTGTCGGCAAGGTTGCTGTGGGTGGTGGAGCACCTGTCTCGGTGCAGTCCATGACCACCACCAAGACCGCAGATGTCGAAGGAACGCTGCAGCAGATCTACGCCCTGGCGGCCGCCGGATGCGACATCGTTCGATGCACTTGCAACGAGCAGGAAGCGGCCGAAGGACTCGCCCAAATCGTGCCGCGGTCGCCGATCCCCATCATCGCCGACATCCATCACCAGTACCGCATGGCACTTGCCGCAATGGAAGCCGGCGTGCACGGACTTCGCCTGAATCCCGGAAACATCAGAAAGCCCGAACACATCAAGGCGGTCGCAACCGAAGCTCGCGATCGCAACATTCCCATCCGCATCGGCGTGAATGGTGGGTCACTCGATCCGTCGTTGTACGAAAAGCACGGTGGTCTCACCGCCACGGCAATGGTCGAGTCAGCACTTCAAGAGATGAACTATTTCCGCGAGGTCGACTTCAACCTCATGAAAATTTCTGTGAAGGCGAGCAGCGTGCCGCTCATGGTCGAGGCGTACCGTCTTCTTGCCGACACGGTCGACGTGCCGCTTCACCTCGGTGTCACCGAGGCAGGTCCGCCACCCGCGGGCCTCGTGAAATCAACTGCGGGCATCGCCACGTTGTTGCTCGAAGGTATCGGCGACACCATTCGCTACAGCCTCACCGCCGACCCTGTAGAAGAAG
>DAIOTI010000094.1:0-6369 GCA_036752105.1 Ilumatobacteraceae bacterium
TACCGTCTGCCACATCGTCAGAGATCGAATCACAGCAGCAATCAGCAAAGTGACGACCCATCATGGGCGCTGAGAGAGTTGATGTCATCGTCGTCGGTGGTGGAACCGCGGGTTGCTCCTTCGTGTCACATCTGAGTGAGGTGTCGGACGCATCTGTGTCGTTGTTCGAAGCGGGTCCGTCAGTCGCCTCGCATCCGAGCAATCTCTTCGCGTCGATGGCGCGAAGCGGGGTGATGGACACGTCATTGGGTGCGACAGCGAACGACAAGGGCGACTCGTATGAGTATCTGCAAGCTCAGGTGCTCGGCGGCGGCAGTGCGATCAACGGCCTCATTGCACTTCGAGGTGCAATCGATGATTTCAATGAATGGTGTGAATTTGACGGCCTCACGGACTGGTCCTGGGAACGAGTCGAACCGTGGTTCGAAAGAGTCGACACACCGACTTCCCTGATCGAGGAATCAACCCGTCAGTCGGTGACGCAACTACTACGCGATTCGTGGCCCACGTCGCTACCTGTTCCACTGGCAGTTGTGGGTGGTCTACGACAGTCTTCCGACGGCGTCAGGTTCGCTGCAGCTCGTGCATCAGGGCGAGTGTCGATTCGCACACATTCACGGGTGGAAAGAGTTCTCTTCGACGGTGCGCGCGCAACTGCCGTGGAGCTCGCAGACGGCTCTCGGCATGAGGCGACATGCATCGTGTTGTGCGCAGGAGCACTGCGTAGCCCCGTGTTGCTTCGTCGCTCTGGTGTCGACATCGAGGGTCTTGGCGAGAATCTTCAGGATCATCCGAGTGTCATGTTTGCTGCGAAGCGACGCGCTCCGTTCAGCGGAGACTTTCCGATTACTCGGTATGTGCCCATCAAGTTCGAGCAAGCTGGTGATGCTCCTGATGTCGCTCACGTGCTCGCGTATGAGCAGATTGACTCTCATGCTGAGATGGGCGGAATCGGCGTGTCGTTGATGGATGTGTACTCCCGAGGTGAGCTCGTCGAAGTTGGCAATGGCAAGTGGAAGGCCGACTTCAGGTGTTTGTCGGACGGGCGCGACCTCCAGGCGATGGCTCAAGTGATCCGTGAAACAGCGACGGATCTGGCTTCGGCAGATCTCGGGAGCGCCTTCGAGGCTGGTGATGCTCTACGACTTGCTTCTGACATGCAGAGCCTCGCAGACATGACAGATCAACTTCTCGCAGAGTGGCTCCGAAGCCATGTGCGCACGTTGTCCCACGCCGCCGGAACTTGTGCGATGGGGGTGGTGTGCGACGCAAAAGGTCAGGTGACAGATATCGACGGATTGTGGGTGGCTGATGCCTCGCTGATGCCGCGCATCGTGCGTGCCAACACCAACGAGACCGTGGCGATGATGGCTACGCGAGTGGCACAATTTGTGGCAGACACATTGGGGGGATGATGGCCACTCCGTACACACGAGGACTTCACGAGCTGGGTGATTCCTGTTTCGCTTACCTGCAGCCAGACGGTGGGTGGGGGTGGAGCAATGCCGGGCTGGTCGTGGGAGACGGGGCATCGTTGCTCGTCGACACGCTCTTCGACTTGAAACTCACACAGGCGATGCTCGATGCCATGGTTGCGACAGTTCGAAGTGCGCCAATCGACACTGTCGTGAACACGCACGCAAACGGCGACCACTGCTACGGAAATCAATTGGTGAGCCACGCTGACATCATCACGTCGCAGGAGACGGCTCGAGAGATGCGTGAAGTGTCACCAGCAACACTTGCCGGGTTGAATGCAGCGCCTGGCGAATTAGGAGAAATTTTTCGCAGTTTTTTCGGGGCATTCGACTTCAGCGGTATCGAAGTGCCCGAGCCTGATCGCACGTTCACCGGACGACTCGACATCGAAGTTGGGGGACGAGTGGTGGAACTGGTCGAAGTCGGGCCCGCACACACTCGTGGGGACACTCTGGTGTTCGTGCCAGACGCAAAGACGGTGTACACCGGTGACATCTTGTTCATCGGTGGAACGCCCATCGTGTGGGCAGGACCACTCACGAATTGGATCGCTGCGTGTGACCTGATGTGTTCTTCCGACGTCGAAACCGTGGTTCCTGGGCACGGACCCGTCACCGACAAGGCAGGTGTGGTGTCGGTTCGTGACTACTTGCAATACGTGAATGATCAAGCGACCGCTCGCTACGAAGCGGGAATGGACTCATGGGATGCCGCGCAAGACATTGCGTTGAATGAGTTCGGCGAGTGGGGGGAACGTGGTCGCATCGCGGTCAACGTCGACACTGTGTATCGGCACTTGAATCCAGCCCACACCTCACCCGATGTCGTGGAGATGTTCAAGCGGATGTTGTCGCTCGAGAAGCCTCACTGATTTTCCGTCGTACAACGAAGATCCACCCGAAAAGTGCGACAGCGCTGAAGAAGAACCACTGAAACGCGTAGGACAAATGTGGACCATTGGTCAGCTCGGGAACTGGTACCAACGACAAGACCGTCTCAGGTGGAGTCGACTCGACGAGTTGCACATACATCGGCTCGAGAGAACCCGATGTCTGTTGGTCGACTCGAGATATGTCAATGCGCTGCATCTCGGCGAGTGTTCCTTCGGACGGGTCAACAGCCCCGAGGGCACTTCTCTTCTGGCTCGGTCGAATGTGTCCTATTATCGTGACTTCACCTGTAGGTGTCGGTGGTGTGTCAACGGTCAAGGGAATGAAGCCCCTGTTGACGAGCACTTTTCGGCCGTCATTCAACTTGAGGGGCATCACGATGTCGCGACCCGCAGCGCCGTTTTGTGAACGATTGACGATGAGCACCATCTCGTCGTTGACGTAAGTGCCGGTAACACGCACGAGACGCCATTCCGCTTCCGCTTCATCGACTTCTGAAGAGACGATTGCACTGAAGTCGGCGACGGGAGCCGCGATGTGTTCTGCGACTTGGGCATTGACAGATTTTCTTTCGTCCAGTCGATGGAGCTGCCAGAGGCCGAGATTCACCATGAGGGCGACGAGGGCTGCGATGGCCACATGGAGGGCGATCCAGCGCGGGGAGATGAGGAAGCGGAACATGGACAAGGAAACGGTATCGGGCATCAGGTTCGGGTGTACGGTCCTGCGGTGTGGAGTACTCCCGTGCATCGTTGACGAATAGCTGGTGGTCGACGGTGTTCGACGCCGAGGTGAGCGCAGGCGATCCGCATCGAATTGGTGATGGCCTCGTGGGATTGAATCTTCGAGTGTCACTACAGAGTGAGGCCGTCCACGTGCCCTCGAGTGTGGTGGTGAAATTGATGTCGGAAGACGTCACCAGTCGCACGACAGCTGTGACACTTGGCAACTACATGCGCGAAGTGCGCTTCTATTCGGAGATCGCCCCGACTGTCGAAGTACGAACTGCGCGCTGTCACTTCGTCGACTTCGATGATGAGACCCACAATTTCGTGTTGGTGCTCGATGACTTGGCACCCGCGCGTCAGGGAAATCAGATAACCGGATGCGACGAGATGACAGCTAAGGCTGCAGTGGTCGAGATGACCCGATTGCATGGTCCTCGTTGGAATGATCCGACACTTTTTGATGTCTCGTGGCTACAGCGATCGACTGATCCTTCTGGACCAGAGACCGTGAGCGCGGTGTATGGAGCGGTCAAGGGAGGCTTCCTCGATGTGTTCGGCGAGGCCATTCGCGACACTTGCGGGATGGCTGGCGTGGAACTGGTCCACGAGTTGGGTGTCGCACTCATGGCCTTCCTCACCGGGCGAGGTGTTCCGCGAACGTTGGTGCACGGCGACTTTCGCCTCGACAACTTGCTGTTCGGTGACGTGAACGGTGACTCGACGTGCGCAGTGGTGGACTGGCAGACACCGGCACATGGGGATGGCGTCACTGACCTCGCATACTTTATGGGCGCAGGGTTGCTACCCGACCTTCGTCGTGCCAGTGAAGATTCACTGGTCTCGCTCTATGTCAGTGAGCTACGTCGCTATGTGAGTGACGTGAACTTCGATGAGGTGTGGCGTAGATATCGGCGTGAGGCTCTCGCCGGTGTGGTGATGTCTGTTGTTGCGAGCCAGATCGTGCAGCGAACAGATCGAGGCGACGACATGTTCAGGGCCATGGCGACGCGTCACGTACGTCACGCTCTTGATATGGACTCACTGTCACTTCTGTAGATACCGTGTGTCTATGACAGCGACTACGCAACGGGTGGTGCTCATCTATGACGGCGAATGTGGGTTTTGTCGACTTTGGGTCCGTCGGTTGCGTCGCCTCATGCGCCGAGCACCCGAATGTCTTCCATTCCAAGACGCGCCGCTCGAACAATTCGGGCTGACACGCGAGCAATGTTCTGTCGCTGTCCAATACGTCGACAAGCGTGGGAGAGTGAGCGCCGGGTCAGATGCGGTGGCGCGACTCTTTATCGGAGCCGGATCCTTGTGGTTCGTGCCGGGATGGTTGATGGTGGTTCCAGGTGTGAGACAGATTTCCCAGGCGAGTTACCGCTGGGTGGCACGTAATCGCCACCGCTTCAAGGGTGCCCCTACAGCGGACTGACCGTTGCGACGAAGGGCTCACCAGCAAATTCGTTCAGCTCGGAAACAAGGTCATCGCGTGCACCGGTGTCTCCATCGCACAGCGCATGCTTGGTGGCCAGGGGCAGGTGGCTTGCATGGATGATGTCGGCAAATCTTGAGTACGGTCTTCCGCTCACGAGTCGCAATGCAGTCGTCAGGGCTGCGGCCGGGTCGGTGTCATATGTCGCGAGCATGGACACACGTTCAGTTTTCGACAATGTGCGCGCTCGTGATGCCGCGTCGATTCGTCGCAGGAGATACGGCGAGAAGCGACGGTGATATCGCTGCTGAAGGTCCACGCGACGCCAATCGTCACTTGATGTCTGACCTCTACAAAGCGACGTCCCGCAAGAACACGGGAACTGGTCGTAGTCACTGCCGTCGGTCGTGCCGTAGTCGAATGTCAGCACTTCACCAGGGGTGATATCGCGCCAAGCGATGATCTGCGTGGCGTTTCGAGGCCCACAATTCGGATCGCAACTGTGATTGACGGCGTCTCCCGGTTCACGTTCTGGGGGTCCGACGATGTACAAGTTGTCGTCCACTTGGATGGAACGCTCACGGCGCGTTGCAGGCATGGCGTCAAACCCGCGACGATCGCACGCATCACCGCCGAATGTCGCAACAACTGTTCCGCGAGAAATAGGTGCGGTGGCGCGGCTGCCCCAACCGACCACGCCCATGGGTTCGGCACACGCGAGCGGTGTCAATCTGTTGAACTGCAGGGTCATGAAAGAAAACGAGCCCCAACTCCGCCGGCTTTCGTGCGCCGTACGGTATCGGCGATTCGGCAGTACGACAATGCCTGTCGGAGAGTTGAGTGCGTGGCGCCTCGGCAAAGTGCTTGTCGTGGGGCTGGGGTGTCAGTAGCCTGACAGCGACGCATTAAGAGTGACCGTCAGGTCCGGCAACCGGGGTTTCAGCCGCACGGTGCCATCCCACGAAGTGGGGATGTGGTCTCGCGCTTGCGGGGCAACAGGCCTGATGTTCTCTCTTCTTTCGTCGAACTCATCACGAGTCGAAGTTGCGTACCCGCACAGGAAGGAGATGACGATGGCTACACCAAGCTTCGGTGTTCCGTATGCGCCCCCTCACCCTGGTGCGCCATATCCAGCAACCGGTGCATGGAACGCTTCTCAGTCAGCAGGTCATCGACAGTTCCACACTTTTGCTACTGACCGTCCGTTCTCGCTCGATGGTGGAGCTGCGCTTCGTGATGTCACCATTGCGTTCGAAACTTGGGGCTCGCTGAACGCCGACGCGAGTAACGCGGTTCTCGTGTGCCATGCATGGACAGGAGACAGTCACGTTGCAGGACCTGCGGGAGAGGGTCATCCGACCCCAGGCTGGTGGGAGGGTGTCATCGGGCCACGCGGATTCATCGACACGAACGAACACTTTGTCGTGTGTGCCAATGTTCTCGGCGGCTGCCAGGGCTCGACTGGCCCGGCCTCGCCGCATCCGGTCGATGGCAAGCCATATGGACTTCGTTTTCCCGTCATCACCATTCGCGACATGGTGCGCGCCCAGGTGCACCTAGCGGACCATCTCGGTGTTCGCCGCTGGCAGAGTGTCATCGGTGGGTCGATGGGTGGCATGCAGGCACTTGAGTGGGCGGTGACCTACCCCGAACGTGTGGCCTCAGTGATTCCTATCGCCACATGCATCGAGTCGAGCGCTCAGCAGATTGCCTGGGGCGCCATCGGTCGCCGTGCGCTACAGATGGATCCGGCCTGGAACGGCGGTGCGTACTACGACGCAGCACCCGATGAAGGCCCATGGCGTGGGCTTGCAGTGGGGCGAATGATTGCCCA
>DAIOTI010000095.1:0-6293 GCA_036752105.1 Ilumatobacteraceae bacterium
CAGTGTGCACTGTCAAAGAGCACGGTAGGCCGGATATATCGACGGGGAACATCGGAGGCTTGATCATCTCGAAGAGTGCGGTGCCAGCAGTTCGACCGTCTTCTTGAGTCGGTGCGTAGATATCGAGCCGCGTATCGGGGTCGAGCACCGGCGGGAAGAATGGAAGTCCCTGAACGTGATCCCAGTGCAGATGAGTGAGCAACGCTGTGCCAACAAAGGGCCTTCCTTCACCTCGAAGTTGATGGCCCAAATACCGGACTCCGGTACCAAGATCGAGAATGAGTGGAGCGTCGTCACCGACTCGCAACGACACGCATGATGTGTTGCCGCCGTAACGATGAGTGTCTGGTCCGTGGCACGGCGTCGACCCGCGCACGCCATGAAACGTCACTGTGAATGTGTCACTGCCCCCGATGGATGGTCACGCTAGAGGCGTCTCGACACACCTGCCTAGTGGGGCTACGCGTGACCTCTGTCGCAGGCGCTCCGGCTACGGTGCCACACATGGCAGCACATGCGGGCATCACGACGGGACGGGCAACCGCCAACGGCATCGACTTCACATTCCTCGAATGTGGCACTGGTCCACTGGCCCTGTGTCTCCACGGATTTCCCGACAGTGCTCACAGCTGGCGTCACCTCTTACCTGCTCTCGCTGCGGCGGGCTTTCGAGCCGTGGCCCCCTTCACTCGTGGATATGCACCCACATCCACCGCTGCCGACGGCTACTACGCCACAGGAACTCTGGCTGCGGATGCAAACGCGTTGCACGAGGTGCTCGGTGGCTCCGATGACGCGGTCATCATCGGACACGACTGGGGTGCTCCTTCGGCATACGGAGCAGCCGGACGACGACCAGATTTGTGGCGACGTGTCGTCGGCATGGCGGTTCCTCCGGGACCGGCATTCAGTCTCGCGTTCATGACTAACCAGACGCAATTGAAACGCAGCTGGTACATGTTCTTTTTCCAGCATGCACTTGCCGACTTGGTCGTGCCTGCGAACGACCTCGCGTTCATCGACATGTTGTGGGCCGACTGGTCACCAGGTTTTGCCGGCGGCGAAGACATCGACAATGTCAAGCGCTGCCTGCGTGATCCAGAAAATCTGTCGGCGGCACTCGGTTATTACCGCGCGACACTCGGTGACGCAAAGAAAGACCCGGCCGTCGACGAAGAACAACGACTCTGCTTCGAGGCTCCGCCACAGCCCACCTTGTATCTACACGGCGTCAAAGACGGCTGCTGTGGCAAAGAAGTTGCCGAATCTGCCAAGGCAATGTGCCCAGATGTCACGGTTCAATTCGTCGGTGACGCAGGCCATTTTCTTCAGGTAGAACAACCAGAAATCGTCAATCAACTCGTGGTCGACTGGGTCACCACCCGATAGCGAGTCTTTCATCAGGGCAACGAGATGTTTCCGTCGACTCGCGCGACAAGCCCTTCGGTCAATAATTGGTCGAGTAGCCAGCGTGCACGCTCGAGGTCATGTGACAACTCCATCGCAGCAAACACTTCAGAATCTGTGAGGGGTTGAAGAGACACGACGCGGAGCGCGCGACCGCGTGCCTGACGATCGGATCCTTCGAATCTTGCCTGTGGTCGACTTGTTCCCTGCGTCGTCGTCGCTGGGTCTGCTTGCGTGACGTCTCCGACCCATGCACATAGATCGACCAGGGCACATTGGTCACACTTCGGACTGCGTGCCCTGCACACCGTTGCACCGAAGTCCATCATTATCTGGTTCCATTCCCATGCTCGTCCTCGCGGAACCAAGTGATCTGCAAGATCTTGAGTCGACGCGAGCTTCATCGGTTCGCCCGCGACACGCGACAACACACGTGCCACGTTCGTGTCGACAACTGCCACATCATGACCAAAGGCAAAAGTAAGAATTGCGCGCGCGGTGTACGGACCAACTCCGGGCAGTGCGAGCAAGTCATTCAGGTTGTCGGGCACTCGACCCCCGTGATCGCGTTGTATGACAATTGCGGCATCACGTAGATTGCGACAACGACGTGGGTATCCGAGGCCCTCCCACAAGACCAACGCTTCTCCCAATGGCGCCCGCGCCAAGTCGCTCGGTCGCGGAAAGCGTGCAATGAACGCGTCGAACTTCGGCAACACTCGTGCCACCGAGGTTTGCTGAAGCATCACTTCGCTGATGAAGATGACCCACGCATCACGCGTTCTTCTCCAGGGAAGATCGCGCAATCGCGATTCGCCCCAAGCGAGCAACGCTCCGGTGAGGCGATCACGCGTCGGTGGGCTTAGCTCTCCCACACGTCGACGCCGTCATATGGACGACGACGAGTCGGTGCAAACTCGCGCTTCCACACCATGACTCGACGACGGAAGTAACACACTTCCTTTCCTTCTTGGTTGAAGGCTTTTGTCTCGACGGTGACGACTCCCCTGTCGTTCTTCGACTTGCTCTCTTGGACATCGAGCACTCGAGTCTCTGCGTGAATGGTGTCGCCGTGGAACGTGGGAAACTTGTGCTGGAGAGTCTCTACTTCGAGATTCGCGATTGCGGCGCCGCTCACATCAGGCACGCTCATTCCGAGCACCAACGAGTACACGAGATTTCCCACAACTACATTTCGACCCTGGACACTTTCCTTCGCGAACCAATCATTCGTGTGCAACGGATGATGATTCATCGTGATCATGCAGAAGAGATGGTCGTCATATTCGGTGATCGTCTTGCCGGGCCAGTGCTTGTACACGTCTCCCACCACGAAATCTTCCAGACATCTACCGAAGGGGCGCTCATGTGTCGTCATACGAGGAACGCTAGTTGGGTAAGGACTGCGGACCCGTGTCGTCATCGAAGTACTCGAGATCTTCGCGCGTCAACGTCGGCATGGTGAATTGACCGGTGCGATCACGCGGCGCAAAGCGCTCGACCCAATCGACCGCTGTGACTTTGCGTGCCGCCTCTGCTTCGGCAACTTCGGGAAGTGGCCGCAGACGATGCCGTCGATCTATCGCAAATGGCCCGATTCGTAGCGAGAGGTAACAGAGCCAGCCGACCAGAATCGGCAACCAGTACTGCGCGATGCGATAGGACAACACTCCGACGGTTGCATTCGCACGAGTGAGACCAAATCCGACAAGGGTCGGAATGTAGACGCCTTCCACGATGCCGAGTCCGCCCGGCGTGACGGGCACGACGGACAACACGTTCGCTAGTCCGAAGGCGACGACAAGGCCGTCGAGGCTGATGGAGGCACCGAACGCCTGCAGGAAAACCCAGAGTGAGGCCATGTCGAGGAGCCAATTGAGAGTCGCCCACAAGATGACCCGTGCCAGAAGTCGCGGCTCGGCAATGAGTCCTTCGATGCGAACTCCGAGATGCTCGAGCACTTCTGCTGCGTGATGTTCGTTCAGGCGAAGGCGACGTGCAATGGCACGCACCAACCGTTCAGCACGACCCTGACCTTCCACCAACCCGAACACGATGAAACCAGCAGCTGCCATCAAGATGACGCCTGCGATTGCCGCCGTGCCGTACACCGGGTTCACTCCGCGAACCGGAATCGAGACAATCAGACCAAACCACAGAATGAAATTCAGGACGACTGCCGAGCCGACCCCGGCAGTGGCAAGTGCAAAGCCGGCGTCGGGGCCCGGCACCTTGCTCATCGTCAACATGCGATAACCGAGTGCAGAACTCGCCGCACTTCCCGCCGGCATGATGTTGCCGAGCGCCTTGGTGCTCAATTGGATACGGAACAGACGTAGCACGCTGACTTTGTGCGCCTCAGAGCCGAGCGCTGCGCGCGTCAAGAGTGAGTAACACAACAAGGAGAAGGCCTGAAGCGCGATTCCTGCAGCAAGCAACGCCGGTTCAACCTCGTTCAATTCATCGACTGCGCGCCGGAACCCCGGGATGAGAGGGATGACGAAGAAGTACAAGATGGCGGCGGTGAGCACCACTTTGAGTGTGCGTCGCCAGCCACTACGACGTAGCTCGGCAGTGCCGTCTAGAGAATCGGACTCAGCCACGGCCACCACTCTTGTCCATCAGGTGCGACGACTCGGGGAATGCGCGGACAAGTGAGAGAAGGTCGGCGGTGAGATCATTTCGAAGTGCCGCATCGGTCTTGCCCACGCGCACGAGTACAAGGTCACGCTGCGGCAGGACCCAGATGTATTGACCTTCATAACCGAGCGCGACGAGAGAGTCCCGCTCCTCGGGCCACATCCACCAATGGGCTCCATAGTCGAATCCGTTGTCACCATCATGTGCGACTGATTCACGCGAGAAGTCGACCCAATTTCGCGGCACAACTTGGTGACCCATCCATTCACCATTGTTCAGGAACAATTCACCGAATCGCGCGAAGTCACGAGCCGTGGCATAGACATACGACGACCCGATGAACGTTCCGTACGCGTCGAATTTCGGAATTGCGGAAGACATTCCGATCGCGTCGAAAAGTCGGTCACGAAGATACGACTCGATGTATTTGTGCGAGCCGCGCGAATCTCCGAGCGCATCGCCAAGTAGTCGACAGAGGATGTTCGTCGTTCCTGACGAATACAACCATTGATCTCCCGGTCGGAACTGCGATGGTCGACGGGTCGCGTAGTCCGCAACGTCATCAGTGCCGGTGCCAAAGAGCATGTCGATGACATGTGAGGTCTCGCCGTCGACGTAGTCCTCGATCCACGACAAACCAGATGTCATCTGCAACAAATGTCGCACGGTGATGGTGCGTCGCTCGTCGTTGACCCATGCAGCGACAGGGGCCGGAGCATCGAGCGACAACAAGCCCTCCTCGATGGCGACTCCACAGAGAGCTCCCACCATGCTCTTGGCCATCGACCAGGAGATGAATGTGGACGTCTCATCGTGACCTTCGCCATAGCGCTCACAGACGATGTGGCCGCGGTGCACGGCCAACAAAGCCGTGGTGAGCCCTGTCCGAGTCGTCGACGACATCAGGGCTGATGCCCCACGTTCGAGTGACACCACATCGACATCCTCACCCGGAGGCCTGACCTCCCAGAGACGCGGCCGGCCCGCTGGTGAGAGCGTCACGGGTGTCTCGCAGTGACGACATCAGATTAGGCGGGGCATCTGTGACCGCCAGCCGACCGCTAGCCGAGCATGCGCGGGCCGTGCGCCACATTCTCCACCCGACATTCTCGAGCTCGGCTTCATCACACGGTGGGGTGTTGCGGAACTCTTCTCACTAGCGTTTCGCCTCATGAGTTCCGTAAGTGCATCAGATCTTCAAGACGCCGCCTCTGCGATTTCTTCGGCGGCAGCTGTCGTCGAGCGTGCGGTGTCCACCCTGAAGAACTCAGGCGGACCAGACAAGAACCAAGTGCTCGCCTATGACGTGGCGCATGCATCAGCAGCTGTCGAGACCGCACGATCCATGCTCGACTACGGCGCGAAAGGCGAGGTGGAGGCCGCACTGACGTGTGCTTTCGCTGCCGACATGCTTCATGACCTACTCACGCGTTTGATCGGTCGTGAACAGCTGTGGGGGGCTTCAATCGACCAACTCGCGTCAACGCAGAAGTTCGTCACCAAATTCCGTGACCCGAAGTTTCTTGCGTCACTTTCGCTCGCCCAAGGACCGAGACACTTGGACGCCGATTTCGAGATGGTGCAAGACACGTTCCGATCGTTTGCGATGAAGGAAATTGCTCCGCGTGCAGAGCACGTGCACCGATTCAACGAGGATGTTCCCGAGGACGTCATCGCTGGGTTGGCGGAAATTGGCGCCTTTGGTCTCAGTGTTCCGACCGAGTACGGCGGCTACGGCGAAGGTGGCGAAGGCGAATACATGGCGTCAGTGGTCGCCACTGAAGAACTCTCTCGGGCCTCACTTGGTATCGGTGGCTCACTCATCACCCGTCCAGAAATTCTCACTCGCGCCCTCGTTGCCGGCGGAACAGAAGCTCAGAAACATGAATGGCTGCCGAAGTTGGCAACGACAGAAGTGATGTCAGCTGTCGCAGTCACCGAGCCGGACTACGGAAGCGACGTCGCAGGTATCAAGACAACCGCGACTCCATCTGCCGGGCCGTCTGGCGAGGCCGGCTATGTCATCAACGGAGTGAAGACTTGGTGCACGTTTGGAGCGCGCGCCAATGTGCTGATGCTGCTCGCACGCACAGACCCCGATCGTTCAAAGACACACCGAGGACTCAGTTTGTTCATCGTGCCAAAACCTCAAGGTGACGGCCACGGTTTCGTGTTCACCCAGGACAGCGGTGGTCGCATGGAAGGTCGTCCCATCGACACCATCGATTACCGCGGCATGCACTCTT
>DAIOTI010000096.1:0-6280 GCA_036752105.1 Ilumatobacteraceae bacterium
GGTGAGGCGCTTGGCCTTCTCGACATCGATGTACGCGCCATTCGTGGAGAACTTGACGCCGATGCCTTTCGAAACCGAATACTCGATGATGTCGAAGAAGTCGCGACGCACCATCGGTTCGCCACCGCCGATGTTGATGTAGAAGACCTGAAGTGCTGCGAGTTCGTCCAGCACCGCCTTGGCTTGCTCTGTGCTCAACTCGCGCGGGTCACGTCGACCGCTACTGCTGAGACAGTGGATGCATTCGAGGTTGCACGCGTAGGTGAGTTCCCACGTGAGACAGATCGGTGCGTCGAGGCCACCCTTCAATTGTTCGACGAGGGGACTAGCGGACACGAACTATCTCCGATGAAATGAGAGAGTCGATCGCAGATTCGAAAGACTGCCAACGCTGAGGCTCGATGTCCGAAGCGACAAGCGCATCTTCCAAAGTGGAGTGCGTGGACAGAGACTCGACCACTTTCAACATGTCACGTGATCGCAAGAACACAAGTCGACGGTTGTCGTAGTGGTACGCGAGTGCACCGAATGGTTCAGGCCGAAGAGCGACCTGCGGGTGCACTTCGAGTGCCGTGCTCAGTAAACGCCGCACATGCCGTCGATGGAAATCTCCTCGACGAGGAGTTCTTCGACCACGGTGGCGGCCTGGTTGTCGGCCGAGTTGGTGTCGTGACCGGCGGTGTCGGTGGCGACGAGCGTGTCTTTCTCCATGGGGCGAGCGTATCCATTCAGGCACTAGCGAAGGAAGACCATCTCGCTCCGTTGAGTGGCGGGGCTGTCTGCCTCGCCTCGTCCTGCTGACGAGGGTCTTAGATAAGGTCAGTTCTGCCCGCCGCCTAGGGGGAGGTGGGGCTCGGAGGCGACAACCAACGTGAAGACCCAAGCAGCAATCCTGTGGGAAGTGGGGGCCCCGTGGAGTGTGGAAGAGATCGATCTCGATCCGCCCGGTCCCGGTGAAGTGTTGGTCAAACTTGCTGCGTCTGGAATGTGTCATAGCGACGAGCACTTGGTGACAGGTGATTTGCCTTTCGCGTTGCCGATCATCGGTGGCCACGAAGGTGCGGGCGTGGTCATGGAGGTTGGTGTCGGCGTCAGTTGGCTGGCTCCTGGCGACCATGTCGTGTTCGGATTCATTCCATCGTGTGGTCGTTGCCCAAGTTGCTCGCGTGGGCACCAGAACTTGTGTGACCTCGGTGCGAAAATGGGTGGCGGTCGACAGATCACCGACGGGACATCGCGCCACCACGCGCGCGGCCAAGACCTTTCGCTCATGTGCATTCTCGGCACCTTCGCGCACCACACCGTGGTGAATGAAGCGTCGTGCATCAAGATCGACAACGACATTCCGCTAGATCGTGCGTGTCTCACCGGCTGTGGCGTCGTGACGGGATGGGGCAGTTCGGTGTACGCCGCCGAAGTTGCACCTGGTGACACGGTCGCAGTCGTCGGAGTGGGTGGCATCGGAGCAAACGCGTTACAAGGCGCAAAGCTCGCTGGTGCCAAGCGCGTCATCGCAATCGATCCGGTCGAGTTCAAGCGCGAGAAGGCGATGGAATTAGGTGCGACGCACACCGCAAGTTCGATGACAGAAGCAGCCGAGCTGATCGGTCAGATCACGTGGGGCCAGATGGCAAACAAAGTGATCATGACGATGGGTGTGGGTAGCGGTGAATTGATCGGTCAGGCGATGGCACTTGCCGGCAAGCGTGGTCGTGTCGTCGTCACGAACATTCACCCTGCGCTTGAGTCGAGCGTCACGATGAGCAGTCTCGATCTCACGCTGTATGAGAAACAACTCGTCGGGTCGCTATTCGGGTCGGGTAACCCGCGAGCAGACATTCCGAAGTTGCTGAACTTGTACCGCGAAGGCCTGCTCGACCTCGACGGGCTCATCACACGCCGCTATCCACTCGAGGGAGTGAACGACGGCTATCAGGACATGCGGGACGGCAAGAACATTCGCGGTGTGTTGGTCTACGACTGACGCACCACAACAACAATTCTCAGAAAGGGAAACAACATGAAGTCAAAAGCAGCAATTATTCATGGGCTCAACCAAGAGTGGAGCGTCGAGGAAATCGACGTGCAGGCACCGAAACAGAACGAGGTCATTGTCCACTGGAGAGCTGCTGGTATGTGCCATAGCGACGAGCATTTGGTGACCGGCGACATGGTGCCACCCCAGGAGTACTGGGAACTGATGGGAATCAAGGATTTCTTCCCGATGATCGGTGGCCATGAAGGCGCAGGTGTGGTGGTCGAAGTCGGACCTGGCGTCACCGACTTGGCAGTGGGCGATCATGTGTCGGCGAGTTTCGTTCCGTCCTGCGGTCGTTGCCGTTACTGCAGCACCGGTCGTCAGAACTTGTGTGACCTCGGCAGCCAGACATTCATCGGCGGCATGATCACCGATGGCACTCATCGTCACTTCCAGAAGAACGGCGAGCCGGTCACATTGATGGCGAAGTTGGGCACGTTCAGCGAATACGCGTGTGTGGCCACGAATTCACTCATCAAGATCGACAAAGACATTCCGCTCGAAGCTGCTGCGCTCGTGTCTTGTGGTGTGGCCACCGGCTGGGGCTCGGCGACTGCTCGCGCACAAACAAAGCCTGGTGACACTGTCGTCGTCGTCGGTGTCGGCGGAATCGGAATGAACGCTGTGCAGGGCGCGAAGATGGCTGGTGCGAAGCGTGTCATCGCAGTCGACCCCGTCGAATTCAAGCGCGAGAAGGCGATGGAGTTCGGCGCGACACACACCTATTCATCGATGGCCGAGGCTTTGCCCGCACTCATGGAGATGACCTGGGGTCAGATGGCTGATCGCGTCATCATGACGCCAGGAGTTCTGCACGGAGAGATGATGGGCGAGGGCATGAGCCTCGCCGGTAAGGGAAGCACCGTCGTGGTGACGGCTATCTCACCGATGACCAGCACGACTGCGAACATCAACTTGTTCGAACTTGCGATGTGGCAGAAGGAAGTGAAGGGCACCATTTTCGGCAGCCTCAACCCACGAGCTGACATTCCTGCGTTGCTCGACATGTACCGCGCAGGCAGTCTGAAACTGGACGAACTCATCACCAAGCGTTACCCCCTCAGCCAGATCAACGAGGGTTACCGCGCAATGCGCGACGGAGAAAACATCCGTGGCGTCATCGTGAATGACTGACCCACGCGCACTGCTCGAGCACCTGTCGACACAGGTGGTGGGTCGACGTAGAGAAGTAGAGCTTGTCGTTGCGGCGCTCGATGCTGGTCGACATGTGTTGCTCGAGGGGCCTCCGGGCACCGGCAAGTCGACGTTGTTGCGTGCCGTCGCGCACGGACTCGGTATCGGCTTTGAATTCGTCGAAGGCAATGCAGAGTTGACGCCAGCACGTCTCGTCGGTCACTTTGATCCGGCTCGGGTGCTGACCGATGGCTACGACGCCGATGTCTTCGTCGACGGACCGTTGGTGAGCGCACTTCGTGACGGTTCGTT
The DNA here is from genome assembly GCA_036752105.1 of Ilumatobacteraceae bacterium. Taxonomy (GTDB): domain Bacteria; phylum Actinomycetota; class Acidimicrobiia; order Acidimicrobiales; family Ilumatobacteraceae; genus UBA2093. Next base: position 3,485 of record DAIOTI010000096.1, read on the forward strand.
GCTGTATGTCGAGGAGATCAATCGCATACCGGAAGAGACATTGAATGTGTTGATCACCGTCATGAGTGAAGGTGAACTGCACGTTCCACGTCTTGGTCGAGTGGCAGCGGCGAACGGCTTCCGTCTGGTCGCTGCAATGAACCCGTTCGATGCAGTGGGTACTGCACGAATCTCAGGTGCGGTGTATGACCGTGTGTGTCGGGTGGCGATGACCTATCAAGACAAGGCCGATGAGGCCGAGATCGTGCGTCGAAACTCCGACACTGTGAGTCTCGACTCTGCGTGGATCGGAGCGGTCGTGGACCTGGTGCGCAAGACGCGTGAGCATCCTGACCTTCGAGTCGGTTCTTCTGTGCGAGGTGCGGTCGACATGACTCGCGTGGCGACGTCACTTGCCCGCGTTCGCTCTGCCGAGATGACGGATGAATCAGTGGGGCTCGACGCAGCTCTCGTCGCTCTCAGCGGTCGGGTGCGCGTTCGCGAAGGACACAATCGCACCGCTGACGACATCATCACTGAGTTGTGGCACGAGGTTTTTTCGAAGTCTGCGAACGGAGAGTCGACGGGAAAAGCGATCGCCCCGAACGGGGCAACCAGCCCCCACTGACACACGAGGGTGCTGCGGCCGACGAGGCTGTCAGTCAAGCCAGCAAGCGCACGACATCGCGTCGAGAATTGGCGCGACATGAGCAGTTCGAACAGATTTCTCCGGAAGTGGGCGAGCTCGATGAGGCTGCATTCGATGAAGCGCTCGCCAATGATCCAGATGAAGCACTCGGCATGTTGGCGGATCTGACCGCAGCGACTGATCCGAAGTTGCGTGCGTTGGCACGGTCACTTGCTGGTCGTCTGATGTTGGACATCGCCAACCGCGGTCGCACACGCCCACGCGGGGTGGGCAAGATCGTCGAGAAGCCCTACGAGCCAGAGGCGGGCGACATCGACATTGATGCGAGCCTTGATGCGTTGAATGAATTGCGCGCCGGAGTCGGTGTCGAGGCTGCGCGGCTACGCGTGCGTGGCTGGGCTCGACCAGGAACTGCGTTGTGTCTCATGGTCGATCGTTCAGGGTCGATGGGAGGAAAACCACTGGCTACTTCGGCGATTGCCGCAGCCGCCGTGGCATGTCGGTCGCCGCAGGACTACAGCGTGCTTGCGTTCGGGAAGGACATCGTGGTCGCCAAGTCGCAGGATGTGCCGAAGGCGAGTGAAGACGTGGTTAACACCGTTCTCGCGCTTCGCGGTTTCGGCACGACCGACGTGGCGGGCGCCTTACAAGTTGCGAGTCAACAACTTGCCCGGTCGCGGGCCGGTCGACGAGTCGCCGTGTTGTTGAGTGATTGTCGAGCGACCGTTGAAGGTGATGTCGTCGCGTCGGCGCGCGCGCTAGATGAAGTGGTGATCATCGCGCCGAAGGACGACCCAGACGAGGCGACTGCACTCGCGCAGTCGATTGGCGCACGGCTTGCCTTGGTCGACGGACCAAGTGAGATCCCTGAAGTACTCGCCCGAGTACTGGAGTAGTCGGTTAGCGACAGGACGGGTCGTCGGGTGGCACGATGCCGCGACGATTGTCGACCGGGTCGACCACAGGAAGGGTCGTTGTTGTGGTGGGCGGTGCAGTGACAACGGTCGCAACCGTGGTGGTGGTCGCACCAGACGCAATCGCGGACACGAACGTGACGAGTGACAAAGTCTCAGATGTCGGCACATCGAAGTTGAACGATGCTCCCTCGACAGTTGTTGCAGTTGAACTGCTGGTGTCGGTGACGACTCGTTGTGCGAGAGTCGCCTGACCGCGGAAAACGGCGAGGATCTTCTTCATGTTGTCGTCTTCGAAATCTGGCAAGAGAACCGAGTTCTCACCGACCTTGGCGCCGACTGCACGCATCGTGTACTGACCCATGGTGTTCGGGTCGAACGTGCGCATTGCTTGAGCAAGTTGCAGCAGACGAATGGGCGTGAGTTGGTCGTCGGTGATCACGTTCTTCAACGCAGCATCGAGAATTTGGTTGGCGACAGTCGGGCTCGACTTACCGCGGTCGAGGGCTTTTTGTGCCATGCGCTTGGTGAAGTCCTGCTGACGGCTGATGCGACCCCAGTCGCTGAGGCCGTCGGTGATCCACTTGTTCTTCGCGGTGTCGAAGTATCGGTAGTGGCGCGAACGGACATACGCAAGTGCATGATCGCCGTTGAATTCAAAACAACTTGGCTCTGGAACGTTGAGCCCGGTGTATTTATCTTTCACCTTGAACAAGAACGGCACCTTCACACCACCGACAGCGTCAACGACTTCTTTGAACGTACAGAAGTCGACGTTGATGTAGTGGTCGACATTGATGTCGAAGTTGTTCTTGATGGTGCTGATGAGCTTGTTCGGGTTCTTGCGCTCGAATGCCGAGTTGATTCGGCTCTTGCGGTTGCCGTCGGCGATCTTCACCCACAGGTCACGAGGGAACGACAAGATGGCTGCCTGATTGGTCTCAGGGTTGACCCGGATGATCATGATGGTGTCGCTGCGTTCGCCGAAGTTGGTTCGGTTTCCGAGGCCGCCGTGAAAAGGCGAGTTGGGGTCGATGCAGTCGCTATTCGTGTCGGCACCGGTGATGAGGTAGTTCTTTGCGGTCAGGTCGCCAGTCGGCAGATTCCACTCTTCGGCAGCGACGGTCGACTGCGCGGTGGTGTCGAGCGTGACGACCTGACGATTTCCGAGGCGTTGATTGGCATACAACAATCCGACTCCGCCGACGATGCAGGCAAACGCGATGACCACATTGACTGCGACGATGACTTTGG
>DAIOTI010000097.1:0-6179 GCA_036752105.1 Ilumatobacteraceae bacterium
TCTTCGAAGTCGCCCCAGAAGACCTCGATGACTTTCTCGCGTTGGACCATGAAATCTGGACACTGAAGGAGGCTTTCGGGCAAGGACTTCCTCGCGTGCCGTTCATCTCGAAGGAAGTGTGGTTGAACGACTCAAAGCCAGGCCAGGCGACTCTCGTCTTCGTGTGGGAGTCCATGGAGGCCTGGGACACCGTCGGTCAGGCGGAGTTTCAGCAGGCATTGCAGGCTGAATTCGACGCTCGGTTTGGTCGGCCAGTCCAGCTGGTTCGCGCTTACCACGAACTGGCGGACATGGGCATCCATCGCTACAGCCGCTTCGAGCGTGACGAAGAACCAACCGATAGCTGACAATTCCTCAGTCGCCATGACGGCTCGGTTTCCGTCTTGGGTGGTGTTTCTTGCAAGACTGAAGACATGACCCTCCTTGAGACATCCACCGACGATCAATTGGCAGTCGTCGAAGCAGCACTAGATGAACTGCTGTCGGCATTTGACCCGAAGAAGGTCGACGACCGCACATTTCGCGGTGCACGTTTCGATCACGGACTCGCCTGGGTTCACTTCCCCAAAGGTCACGGCGGACTCGGACTTCGTCCCAACCTGAACCGACTTGTCGAGGAACGTTGCCGCAAGGCGGGCGCCAAGGCTCAAGACCCAGCGACGTTCTTCATTGCTCTTGCCGGACCAACGATCGTCACTCACGGAAGCGAAGAGGTCAAGACCCGATTCTTGCGTCCGATGTACACCGGCGAAGAGAAGTGGTGCCAGTTGTTCTCAGAGCCCGGCTCTGGAAGTGACTTTGCAGGTCTAGGTACCAAAGCGGTGCGAGACGGCGACGAATGGGTGATGAATGGACAGAAGGTGTGGAACACGCTCGCCCACCTTGCCGACTGGGGAATGTTGGTGGCTCGCACCGACCCTGAGCAACCAAAGCACAAGGGAATGACGTATTTCGCGCTCGACATGCACGCACCCGGCGTCGAGGTTCGACCACTGCGACAGATCACGGGTGAAGCAGAGTTCAACGAGGTCTACATGACCGACGCGCGAGTTCCTGATGCATACCGCATCGGCGACATCGGCGAAGGTTGGCGCGTCGCACTCACGACACTCATGAATGAACGCACTGCCATCGGCGGTGGCGGCGGCAACAACCCGAAGCGCAAGGGCCCGATCGACGAAGCAATCAAGCTCTGGCGGGAAATCCCTGCAGAACAACAGAGTGCAGCACAACTCGATCGCCTCATGCAGTTGTATTGCAAGAGCGAAGTGCTTCGCATGACGAATGCGCGCGCGTCTCAGCTGGCACGTGCCGGAAATCCCGGGCCAGAGGGCTCAATCGCAAAATTGATGCTGGCGGAGTTCAACAAGAAGGTCACAGAATTCTCGGTAGAGCTGATGGGTGCCGAAGGCATGATCGGCTACGACTTCACCTTCCGTCGCCCGGAACAGGTTTCTGTCGACGGTGCAGAGGGCGGAGTTCGCCACTCGTTTCTTCGTGCTCGTGCAAACTCCATCGAAGGTGGCACGAGCGAGATCATGCGCAACATCCTCGGCGAGCAAGTGCTGGGACTTCCTGGTGAACCCCGTACCGACAAGGACCAGCCCTGGAGCAAAGTGCCGCGCAACTAGCGCGGCCGGGACACACGGTGCCGCGCAACTAGCGCGGCCGTAGGCTCACAGCGTGGCGTCACTTCTGTCTTTTCCTTCCATCGTCAACGAGACCGCAGCACGCATTGTCGCGGCCGGCGCCGTCACAATGTCAGTCGCCTACGTGGCGACTGGGAACGTTTGGATTCTCCTCCCACTCACGTACGGCTTCGTAGCGCGAGTCCTGGCGGGGCCCCGATTCAGCCCTCTCGGACTCTTGGCGACAAAGGTGCTCGTTCCCAAGATGAACATCAAACACAAGCTGTGCCCAGGGCCACCGAAGCGTTTTGCTCAAGGAATCGGAGCAGCTTTCACCATCTCCGCAAGCATCCTCGTATCTCTCGACCTTGGCGCAGCGTCACGTGTCGTTATTGCGATGCTTGCCGGGGCAGCCAGCCTCGAGGCGTTCGCAGGGGTGTGCATCGGCTGCAAGATGTTCTACGCGATGATGCGTATCGGCATTCTTCCCGAATCAGTGTGCGAGGAATGTAACGACATCTCTCGCCGTATTCAGACGATTTAGCTCCAACACAAAAGTCGTATTCTTCGCACAAGCGTCATCTACAACGCGTCTCGCCGAACATTCCCGTGGCATCTTCACATTCACTGGTGGGATGCCGTCACCCATCGAGACGTACCGCCTCTCAAAGTCGTACGGTCGTCACATCGGGCTTCAGGATGTCACGTTCGAAGTTCCTGGCGGATCGATTGTCGGGCTGCTCGGGCCAAACGGATCAGGCAAGACAACCCTGATGCGCATGTTGATGGGGTTGATTTCGATCACATCAGGTCGCGCAACGCTCTTCGGTCGACCCGGGACGACGGTCGACCCCGAAGTGAGACGAACCATTGGCTACCTGCCCGGCACCTTCAAGGCTTACGACAACCTCACCGTCAGTCGATATCTGCGTTATCTCTCAGACCTGCGCCGTGGCGATTTCACCAGAAACATCACCGCTTTATGTGAGCGATTCTCCCTTGACCCGTCAAAATCCATCGGAAGTCTCTCCAAGGGCACGAAGCAGAAGATCGGACTTGTCCAAGCTTTCATGCACGAACCATCACTACTGATTCTCGATGAGCCCACATCTGGTCTTGACCCCCTCATGCAGCGCGAGTTCGAGACGCTCCTGACGGAAGTCGTGGGTGACGGAGCAACTGCACTGTTGTCCTCGCATGTGATGTCAGAGGTCGAACGCATGGCATGCACTATCGCCGTTCTCGACAAAGGCCGCCTCGTCAGCGTGGCGACCGTTGATGAGGTCAAGCGGCATGTGCTTCACTCCATCGACATCGACTTTCATGCACCACCTGACCTGGGAACATTCAGAAATCTTGCTGGCGTGAGATCCGCCGAAGTGTGTGGAACCACTCTTCACCTCACAGTCTTTGGTGAAGAAACCGAGATCATCCGTGAAGCATCACGTCAAGGTGCAACTGGCATTCGCACCCATGAGCCAACCTTGGACGACCTGTTCGAGTCATTGCTCGCTCGCACCCCAAGTGATGGCCAACGCTGATGAACGCACTTACGTCTTTGGTCGCAAAGTCATGGTATGACCACCGTCGGGGAACGATTGGTTGGATGGTCGGCATCGTCGGACTCGTCATTCTTCAGTTGTCCGTTTATCCCTCGATACGAGATTCCGCGACTGACTGGTCAAATCTGGCGGAGACACTTCCGGAAGTCTTTCGCGAGATGCTCCGTGTGAATGATTATGCCTCTGAGACAGGTTACCTCTCTGCAGAATTGTTCAGCTTCACAATTCCACTGATATTCGTCGGTATAGGCATGACGTGGGGAGCCCGCAATGCGACAGAGGAAGAAGCAGACGGTACGGCCGACATCTTGTATTCCATGCCGATACGTCGACGCTCTTTGCTCCTCGCAGACACACTTTCTGGTCTAGCCGTCGTTCTCACCCAAACTGCAGCGTTTGCAGTGTCTCTCATCATCGGTTCTCGCATCTTGGACATGTCGATACCACTTGTCCGCCTCGTGCAAGCTCCGCTCGCATGTGGCCTATTGGGTGCGGTCTTCCTGGCCATCGCCAATGTCATCGGTGCTGTCAGTGGGAAGAAGAGCGTCTCCCTTGGCGTGACAACGTTTGGCGCTATCGCGCTGTTTGTGGCCTACTCCCTCGCACCACTTGTTCACTTCTTCGACGTCATCCTTCCTTACAACCCGTTCAGATGGACGATCGGCACCACACCGCTCACGGACGGTCTCGACATCGGCCAGATGCTTCTCTGCCTCACTGCGAGCGGTCTTCTCCTCGCCTCATCGACATGGCTCTTTGAGCGACGTGACATCGCCTCGTAGTCGACCAGAAGCGGCGACTACCGTTTGATGTTGTGGCGGGATTGAAACTTGATGTCTGGTTGAACGCGCCACTTGACAACGCTGCCGAGCGGGCTCGCGAACTGCAGAACTTGGGAGTCGACGGCATATTCACCTTCGAAAATGCCCACGATCTCTTCTTCCCACTCGTTGCCGCAGCACCAGTCTGCAGCCTCGACCTCATGACGAATGTCGCCATCGCCTTTCCACGCAGCCCACTTCACCTTGCGCACGCCGCATGGGACCTCGGGCAGCTCTCACAAGGCCGCTTCAGCCTTGGTATCGGCTCTCAGATTCGGCCACACATCGAGAAGCGATATGGGTCCACCTGGTCAGAGCCAGTGGAACGAATGCGGGAATGGGTGCAGGCCACGCGCGCAATACTTGATTCGTGGCAGCACGGTACGCCGCTGCGATACGAAGGTCGGTTCACTCGCCACACTCTGATGACGCCGAACTTCAACCCGGGACCAAACCCCTATGGCGTGCCGAAAGTCCTTGTCGGTGCATTGGGTCCGAAGATGACCCAGATGGCTGCAGCTGAGTCCGACGGAATTCTCATCATGCCGTTCAACTCTGCAACACATCTCTCCACCGTGACACTCCCAGCGGTTCAACGCGGACTGGCCTCTGGCGATCGCGACGGAGCCGAAGTCGAGTTGATTGCCGAGATCATCGTGGGCATGGGACGGACCGATGAGGAGTTAGAGCGCGCCAAGAACATCAAGACACTGATGGCCTTCTATGGCTCTACCCCTTCCTACAAGTCTGTACTCGATGCGGAAGGTGCCGGCGACTTGCAACCACGGCTTAATGACATGTCGAAGCGGGGTGAATGGGCCACGATGACGTCTCTCATCTCCGACGACCTCATGGGCCGCATCGGAGTATTCGGCACACCGAAACAATGTGCCGAACAGATTGTCGCTCGAGTCGGCTCTTTTGCATCGCGAGTCTGCGCGTACTTCCCAGCTTTCACTCCGGACGACGACCTTCTCGCTGAGTTCATCGAATCCTTCGACGAGGTCCGTTCGCGATGACTTTTCGCACGATCTTGTTCGATGTTACGAGAGGTGTCGCCACCATCACCTTGAACCGACCAGAGGTGCGCAATGCCTTCGGCGACGGCATGGGTGATGAGTTGTCCGACGCATTCAGGCGTTGTGACAACGAAGATGACATCCGCGCGGTGGTGTTGACCGGAACACCACCCGCCTTCTGCGCTGGAGCCGACTTGTCATCGGGCGCCGACACGTTTCGCCCTCGCGATTCCTCGTCTTTCAGCTCTGGCGGCGTGTCATTTCCCGCGTGGAGGGTGCGAAAGCCGGTGATCGCCGCCGTGAATGGGCATGCAGTAGGCATCGGGTTGACACTCACCCTTCACTGCGACCTGCGCCTGTTTGCCAGTGACGCAAAGTATGGAATCGTGCAAGTACGTCGAGGAATGATGGGCGACGCAATGTCGCACTGGACACTTCCCCGCATCGCTGGTTTCGCGACGGCTGCCGATGTACTTCTCACCGGGCGCACATTCGACGGCACCGAGGCACACCGTATGGGCCTGTGCAGTGAGGTATTGCCGAATGACGACGTACTAGACCGAGCGCGAGCCATCGCCCGTGACATCGCCACCAATGTGGCACCTGCATCAGCTGCAGCGAGCAAAGTCGCACTGTGGCGTTCATGGGAAATGTCTGTCGAGGAGATGAACCGTCTCGAGACTCATCTTCATCACAAGTTGATGTCACTCGCCGATGCCCGTGAGGGAGTGCAGGCATTTCTCGAAAAACGTCCCCCACACTGGACAGGCACCCCAGATTGCATCAATGACTAAGCAATCCTCTACCGCACTCTTCATCGGCCACGGCAGCCCGATGAACACCCTCGAGTTGAATCAATTCACCACAGTGTGGCGCGAGATGTCGGCATCGCTGCCGAAGCCACGCGCAATTATCAGTATCTCTGCGCACTGGCACATCGAAGGTACGGCTGTCACAGCCATGGCAAACCCTCGCACCATCCACGACTTCTGGGGTTTCCCCGATGAACTCCTTCAGTTCGAGTATCCCGCGCCAGGTGACACCACGCTTGCCCGCGACATCGTTGAGCGGTTGTCGGAATTCACTGCGAGTCCCGACGACTCCTCCTGGGGCCTCGACCACGGAACATGGTCGGTGCTTGCCCACCTG
>DAIOTI010000098.1:0-6120 GCA_036752105.1 Ilumatobacteraceae bacterium
GGTCTCACCATTGCGCCGTCGGCACGTCCGCCCACCAAGAGCGACGTCGCTTCCACCAACATGGTCTTGCCAGCACCCGTCTCCCCTGTGAACGCAGTGAAACCTTCGCCAAAACGCAGGTCAAGTCGTTCGATGACGCCGAGATTTTCGATGTGCAGCTCAGCCAACATCTGTTACTCGACCAGGCCAAACTTTTGACGCAAGATCTGGTGGAACCGCCGATCCTCGAATCGCAGCAATCTGGCGACATGGTGGGCGGCAGACACCTTCATCGATTGCCCGACACCCAATTCGACACAACGGTGCCCATCCAACGACACTTCGACAGGTCGATACCCAGCGACAGTGACGACTACATCCTCAGCTGGGTCTAACACCAATGAACGATCAAAGACCATGTGTGGCGACACAGGCGTCAGCAATACTGCCCGAAGGCGCGGAGACAACACTGGGCCGCGGGCAGACAGCGCGTACGCCGTCGAACCAGTAGGAGTGGCGACGATCAGTCCATCTGCCGTGTACGTCGCGAACTCGACACCGTCAATCGACACATCCAACTTGACCGTGTGTCCACTCTCAGATTTCTCGAAAACCACTTCATTCAGAGCCAACCACGAACCGACCCCGTCGGTGGCGGGCAGTTCTAACGACGCAGACAACATCATGCGATCATCGAATGAATAGTCCACCCCTTGTTTGCCGTGCACGAAACGCTTGAGAGCTTCTGCCACGTCGTGTGGTTCAACTCGGGTGAGATAACCGCGCGTTCCGATGTTGACACCGATGATTGGCGTCGGGTGCCCATTCAAGGCCCGGACCGTTCGAAGCATGGTGCCGTCACCGCCGAGCGACACCACGACGTCGGCCTCGACAAGCGAAGTGACAGCTTCTGGCTCGTGTGCCACCCGACCATGTAAGGCCTCGGCATCGTCGGCCTGCGCCACCACCTTCACACCATGTGCGTGTGCCCATTCAGAAACAGTGTCCACCGACGACACTGCATCATCGCGAAAGCGATGAAATGTGACCCCGATGACGGTCACGCTTTGCCCCCAGAATCCGATGCTGTCACCACGACTGAAGTCTGCCCCACAGCACCACGGCGTGCGTACATGAGATATTCCACGTTGCCATCGCCGCCCTTGATTGGAGATTCGACCACCCCACACACGCCGAATCCGTGTGTGCCGAAGCATTCGGCGACGGCATCGCACGCTTCTTTCCAGATTGAAGGGTCCGTGATGACGCCTCGGCCCTTTGACACTTCCCGACGTCCGGCCTCGAACTGAGGTTTGACGAGCACCAGCGCTTCCGGAGTGTCGAAACCTTCTTCCGCGCTCAGAACGGCAATCAGTGCCGGAAGCACCTTGGTGAGCGAGATGAACGACACGTCCGCCACCAACAACGAACAGGGAAACGGCAGATCTGCCGTCGTGATGTTGCGAACATTCACACCGTCGCGCTGGACGACTCGTTCGTCATTGGTGAGCCGTTCATGCAATTGCGCCCTGCCCACGTCGAAGCCCGCGACACGCCGAGCACCATGTTGCAGCGAGCAGTCGGTGAACCCACCTGTCGACGAACCGGCGTCGAGCACTGACCGACGACCCATCGACACTTCGAAGACCGTCAGTGCATGATGCAGTTTTTCGCCGCCGCGGGAGACATAACGAGGTGCAGGTGCCGTGATGTTCACTGGATCACCCTTGGCGACCAAACGCGATGGTTTGTCAGCCACTGCCCCTGCCACCGTGACGACACCGGCAGAGATCAGATCGGCTGCCTCGGACCTACTTACAGTGAGCCCTCGACGCACCATTTCCACATCTAGGCGAGTGCGCATTGTGACCCATCGTACCGAGCACACAGTCCACCTTTGTCGAGCACCTATGAACCTGCCACCCTTGACGCATGCCAAAGTTCGAACCCTTTCGCGGTCTTCGCTACGGGACAAGGACGTCAACTGACGTCAGCCACCTCACCTCTCCGCCTTACGACGTGTTTGACGAGCAGACACGCGACAGCTACGCGGCGAATGAAGAACACAACATCGTGATGATCGACTACCCCGTCGAGCGCGACGGCGAGAATCGTTACGAACTGGCGGCGCAAATGCTGCATTCGTGGATCCAGGAGTCGGTGCTCGTGCTCGACGACGCACCTTCGTTCTACATCTATCGAATGACATTCATCGACGAGACCGGCACCACGAGAACCACAGTCGGAGTACTCGGCGCACTCGAAGTGGTTGATGTCGGATCTGGCGGCGTACTCCCCCATGAACAGACCACCCCCAAGGCCAAGACGGACCGACTCGATCTCACTCGCGCTACACGAGCCAACCTCAGCCCGGTGTGGGGCCTGTCTCTCAATCAAGGACTGACTGAACTACTAGCCGATCGCGGAACAGAAGTCGCACGCTGCATCGACGAGCAAGGGGTCGTGCATGTGGTTGAGCGTGTCGACGAGTCTGTTCGTCTCACTCGAATTGCCGAGTGCGTGGCCAGCAAACCGGTTCTCATCGCAGATGGTCACCATCGGTACGCAATCTCGCGCACGTACCGTGACGAAGTTTCTGGAACTCCCCACGCAACAGGCGCAGGGAGCACGCTCACCTACGTGGCCGAATTAGTCGAAGAACAACTGAGTATCGCCGCTATTCACCGTCTGTACTCCGCAATCTCTCCCGACCAATTGCAAAGAGCGCTTGGGCGACACTTCACCCTTAGCGACGCTGGCACCGTTGACGCATCGACGCTCGCCGAAATGCTGAGTCGCGGTGCTTTGTGTCTCGTTCGCCCAGATGGTCAAGGGCATTTCCTCACACCAATGATGGCCACATTTGAGGGAGTCCGAGATTTGGATAGTGCTCGCCTCGAGCATGCACTGAGAGATGTCGACCACAACGTGTCCTACCAGCACGGCGTGAACGACGTGATGCATGCGCTGCACGAGGGTCGATGCTCGGCCGCAGTGCTCATCAGACCGGTCAGCATCGACCAGATTCGCCATGTCGCTGACAGTGGTGAATTGATGCCGCCAAAGTCCACATTCTTCACACCAAAGCTGAGGACTGGACTGGTGATGCGACCCCTCGACACGTGAACCTCGTGAGAGAGCTCAGCGCATGGGAAAACCGACTGCAAGGAATGTCAGGTAATCGACGCCTGGTAGATGCTCTCGATTGATTGGTCGAGCACCTTGTTGAACTCTGCATCGGATTGTTTCGCGGAAAGACCCTCAGTAAGGGCTCTTGAGAAGCTCGTGATCATTCCCTTGTTTCGCGACAACCGAGCATTCGAGTCATCTCGGGAATAGCCACCCGACAACGCAACCACTCGAAGAACGCTCACATGCGAGATGAGGTCGGCATAGAACCCGTCTTGTTCTGGAAGTGTCAACTTCAACATCACCGGTGCTGATTGCGGCTGCTTCGCCAATTCTGCAAGGAGGCACTGCTTGAGAATCACCTCGGCTTCGGATTTGTTCGGACTGTGAATGTCGACTTCTGGCTCGATGATCGGCACCAACCCGGCCTTCAGAATCTGACGCCCCACTTCGAACTGCTGCGCCACAACTGCCTCGATGCCCGCTTTGTCCGCCAGCTTGATGACCGAACGCATCTTCGTTCCAAAGACTCCTTTAGAGACCGCCTTCGCCAGCAATGCATCCAACTCTGGCATTGCCTTCATCACTTGGACCCCGTTCTCTTCATCGGCGAGACCCTTGTCGACCTTCAAGAATGGGATGACCTTCTTTTTCGACCAGAGGAACTCGGCGCTTCCCATTCCTTCAATGTCGCGGTCCATCGTTCCTTCGAACAAGATGGCGCCGAGCACCCGCTCGCCAGAGAATGCTGGGCTCGTGATCATGCGCGTACGCATCGCGTGAATGAGATCGAACATCTGCGCATCGCCGGAGTACTCAGATTCTTCAATGCCATACAGCCTGAGCGCCTTCGGGGTGCTCCCACCACTCTGGTCAAGCGCTGCGATAAATCCTCTACCGTCGCGCATCCGCGTGAGCTGTTCCTCGTTCATGCTTTTCCTTTCACCCGCATCCCAGAGGGAAGAACCGTGTCCACAGTAGTCAGCGGGGCACCAATTCCTGACCCTCCGGGCCCTATGTCGTATGGCAAGGTACGGTCGTCACATGCCTGAAGTGAACGACCGAATCGACCGACTTGAGTCCCTCGATGCCATCCGACAGCTGGCTGCCAAGTACTCGTTGGCCCTGGACATGCGAGACCTGAATTCTCTTGTCGGACTCTTCCCCGAGGACGTGAGAGTCAGTCGTGATCAGGCCGGTCGTCGGGCGCTACGCGATTGGTTTGACACCACATTGCGTGAACAGTTCACAGGTACCGCACACTTCATCGGTAACCACATCATCGAATTCGACGATCGTGATCACGCACATGGCGTGGTGTATTCACGCAACGAACACGAGACCGGTGACGAGTGGGTCATCATGACGATGATGTACATCGACAACTACGAACGAATCAGCGGTTCGTGGTTGTTTCGACGTCGTCTCCCGCTCTATTGGTATGCGGTCGATCTCAACAAGCCGCCCATCGGACCGAACAAAATGCGATGGCCTGAACGGGAGCCCTACGAAGGTGGCTGGGAGCATTATTGGCCGACGTGGAAAGCATTCTGGGAGAACGGGCCGGTTGACTCAGACGTGCCAGCACCTGCACCCATTGATGCCTTCCTCACACAGATGCGCGGGGATGCCCCGGACTCGCTCAGCGTGCGGGTTCGCTAAATATCCAATAGCGCAAGCACATCGTCGAACATGGTGTCAACAACACGTCGAGCGGTCGCACGCTTTCGACTCGCCACGATCTTCGAAGCAGACACTTCCGTTCTACTTTGAACTGTCCCTCCCGTGCGGAAGAAGCGACGCCGAACAGCCCCGACCACCACGACGTCTGACCCGGCAATGATTGTGTTTGCAAGCATCCCTTCGAACGACACTGGGACGGACCAGGTACCAGCGCCCGTAGTGGTCGACAGATTGAACGTCGTCACCACCTTGCCCGATGACAACTCGCGCACATCGGGATCGTTGGATACCGCACCCCGCAACACCACACAGTTGACGCCACTTACTTCAAGCACATCGTCATCTGAACGAACTGCCATGTCATTCACCTTTCAGCTACAGCCGTGCGAACGTGCCCGGCGGTAGAGACGGTGTGTGCGTCAGGCGCCCAATGTGGAGAGACGTTCTGGGACGTCGGCGAAATGGGTGTCGACCGACATGATCGTCTCAAATACCCGCCGCGCACCGACAATATCCCCCAGCCTGTCGTAGACGTCGGCAAGGACGTACCACTGGCGAAGGTGGTACTCACTGAGACCTTTTGAGGGTTTTGATGATGTGGGAGACACTTTCTCCATCACGTCCCGCGCCTCTTCAAGCCGCCCACGATCGACGAGTGAACCAGCGAACACGATTCGACCTTCGGCCAGAAGCTCAGGATGCGGTGATGCATCTCGCAGCTCGGCCCAGAGTTCATCGACTCTGTCGTAATTCTTCAGCGCACGGTGGCAGTCAGCCAACACTGCGTGATTGAACACTTGATGCGAGTTGATGCGCTGCGCGATTTCCAACGCTTCTATCGCCTTGGCGAAGTTCTCTTCGCGATACAGACAAAGACCGAGAAGATCGTGAACCGAGGCAATGTCTGAGCATTCCTTTGCCAACGGCGCGAGCGCAATACGCGCTTCCTTGTATCGCTGTGCTTCGAACGCAGCTAATGCTGCTTCGTATCGTTGCAGATACTTTCCGTGGCGCTTCCCGAGAGCTTTCTCGAACTCTGCGACCACCGAGTCGAGCGCTCGCACCTTCTTCGTGCGCTTTTTCGACGCTGAAGCAACGACTCGTTCTCGCCGCTGACGGGTAGAACCCTCATCGATCCACTGCTCTGACGTGTGGTCTGGTGCCCTGTCAGGAACGTCTTTTGTGCGACGCCCGCCGGTACGTGAGCGCACCTCTTCTCGTTTGCGTTGTGCCGCAGTCTGCGGGACTGGTCGTCCACCGTCGCGGAACACGCGTCCTCGGCCCTCATCGCGACCCTGACCGCGCGGTGCACGGTTATCACCAAAATCG
>DAIOTI010000099.1:0-6119 GCA_036752105.1 Ilumatobacteraceae bacterium
ACGTCGTGAGACATGACAGCCCTACTGAATCATTCCGGCGGCCACCGTGGCGTTAGTGCCCTCGTGGATCAGCACGAAACTTCCGGTCGTACGATTGCGCTCATAACGGTCGACGAACAACGGCACAGTGGTTCGCAGGCGGATACGGCCCACATCGTTCAAGCCGAGCGTCGGTGCGTCAGTGTCGCGGTGCAATGTGTTCACGTCGAGGCGGTACAACACTTCTGACACCTTTGCCCGAGCATCGCGCGTCGTGTGCTTGATTCGGTAGAAACCATTCGGATCCATCGGCTGCTCATGCATCCAGCAGACGATCGCTTCGACGTCTTGGACTGCATCGGGTTTGTTGTTCGGACGACACAACATGTCGCCACGACTGACGTCGATGTTGTCAGCCAGTCGCACGGTGACCGACATCGGCGGAAACGCCTCCTCGACCGGGCCATCCATTGTCTCGATGGCAGCGATGGACGACGTGAAACCCGACGGCAGCACCATGACATCGTCCCCCGGCTTCATGACACCGCTCGCCACCTGACCCGCGTAACCGCGATAGTCGTGCCAGGCGTCGTCTTGCGGACGAATGACGTACTGCACCGGGAACCGCACGTCGACCAAGTTGCGATCAGATGCAATGTGCACTTCTTCCAGCAGGTGCAAGAGCGACGAGCCTTCGTACCACGGCATGTTGTGCGAACGATGCACGATGTTGTCGCCGTGAAGAGCCGAGATGGGAACGAAAGACAGGTCGTGGATCTTGAGTCGAGCGGCAAAGTCGCGGAATTCGCCTTTGATGCGTTCGAACACCGCTTCGTCGAAGTCGACAAGGTCCATCTTGTTGACGCAGAGCACCAAGTGCGGCACACCCAACAACGACGCCAAGAACGAGTGGCGGCGGCTCTGTTCGACAAGACCATGACGTGCGTCGACCAAGATGAGTGCGAGATCTGCCGTGGAGGCACCAGTGACCATGTTGCGCGTGTACTGGATGTGACCAGGAGTGTCGGCGATGATGAACTTGCGTTTTGGCGTGGCGAAATAACGGTACGCAACGTCGATCGTGATTCCCTGCTCGCGCTCGGCACGCAGACCGTCGGTGAGCAATGCCAAGTTCGTGACTGCTTCTCCCCTGTCTCGCGAGGTGCGCTCGACTGCTTCTAGCTGGTCTTCAAAAATCGACTTTGAGTCGTACAGCAGGCGCCCAATGAGCGTCGATTTGCCGTCATCGACTGAACCAGCCGTCGCAAAACGAAGTATCTCAGACATCAGAAATACCCTTCACGCTTGCGATCTTCCATCGCAGCCTCAGATGTCTTGTCATCGGCACGAGTAGCGCCCCGCTCGGTGATGCGGGTGGCCGCGACTTCAGCGACCACATCGAGTGCATTGGCTGCAGCCGACGACACCGCGGCCGTGCACGTGGCATCACCGACCGTGCGATAACGCACCAACTCTTCGACGACTTCTTCGCCTTCACGCGGAACCACGAACTCGTTGACGGCCATGATCATGCCGTCTCGGTGCACGACAGGCCGTCGGTGGGCGTAATAGATGTTCGGTAATTCGATGTTCTCATCTGCGATGTACTGCCACACATCGAGCTCGGTCCAGTTCGAGATAGGAAACGCACGAATGTGTTCACCTGGACGATGCCGACCGTTGTACAGACTCCACAGTTCTGGTCGCTGATTCTTCGGATCCCACTGACCGAACTCATCCCGAAAACTGAACACGCGCTCTTTGGCGCGAGCTTTCTCTTCATCTCGTCGCGCCCCGCCGAACATCGCAGTGAACTTGTGTTCTTCGATGGTGCGCAAGAGTGTGGTCGTCTGCAGGCGATTTCGTCCGGCGTTCGACTTCGTATCTTCGAACACTCGCCCTGCATCGATGTCGTCCTGGACCGAACCGACGATCAGTCGTGCACCAACATCTGCGGCCAACCAATCGCGGAATGCGATGACTTCAGGAAAGTTCTGTCCCGTGTCGATGTGAACCAACGGAAACGGCAGACGTGCAGGCCAGAATGCCTTGCGGGCAAGGTGCACCATGATGATGGAGTCTTTGCCACCCGAGAACAACAACGCCGGTCGCTCCATGGTGGCCGCCACTTCACGCATGATGTGGATCGATTCGGCCTCTAGTGCCTTGAGATGTCCTAGCTCGTACTTGGTCGGCACGACAGAATTTTACTCGTAAGTCGGGCAATCAGGACACCGATAACCGCCCCGATGAACCAACCGACGAGCACATCGCTCAGCCAATGCACTCCGAGAACCAGGCGCGCGACTCCGGCCACGAAGGCGAACAGAATGAGCGCCGCATCCTGCACAGTCCACCGTCTCTTGCCACCTCGTGTGAGTGACCGCACAGTCAAAATCGATGCCACGAGTGCAGCGGCGCTCGCAGTGTGCCCTGACGGAAGCGACGCGCTCGTTGCCTCGACCAGCCGTTGTGACATCTCAGGTCGCTCACGATCGACGACATCTTTGATGACAGCGACCACCACTGCGTTGACAAACACAGAAACAGGAATCGCGAGTGGGAGAAGGGACGGTCGCGTTCGTACGACCCACACGAGCGCGACGATGACGGCAACTCCGAGCAACATCTCAGAAGTGCCGTACGTGTCGAAGAACTTGGAGACGTCGACCAACCATCCCGGCCGCTGGTCGACGAAGAAGTCATGCACACTCGAGTCGATCGAACCAAGGGCGTCTACACGTGCTGCCGCGCTCAAGTGCTGCGTGAGGGGTTCCACCAGCCATGACCGTAGTTCCGTGTTGCCGGAGAACCGAGGGATGGACAACAATGACCCTTGTGAATGGGGTAACGGCTCGACAACACTTCTCTGCCTCAGTCGATGTCGTCATCGTTGGCGCCGGATTCGCGGGGATGTACATGGTGCACAAGTGCCATGAGCTCGGTCTCAGCTGTCTTGCCATCGAGAAAGGTGACGACGTCGGGGGTACGTGGTACTGGAATCGCTACCCGGGTGCCCGGTGTGACGTGCCGAGCCTTGAATATTCGTATCAATTCTCGGAAGATCTGCAACGCGAATGGCGCTGGAGCGAGAAGTACGCCACGCAACCAGAGATTCTTCGCTATGCACAACATGTTGCCGAGCGATTCGACCTGAAACGCGACATGGTGTTCGAGACCACTGTGACCCGTGCAGCATGGAACGACGACACCTCGTCGTGGCGCGTCGACACCGACAAGGGTGACGAGGTGCATGCGCAATTTCTTGTCATGGCGACGGGTTGTCTGTCGTCGGCGAACAAACCTCGATTCCCCGACGACGAGACGTTCCAAGGCGAGGTGTACCACACCGGTTCATGGCCACACGACGGAGTCGACTTCACCGGCAAACGAGTCGCTGTCATCGGAACCGGTTCGTCGGGTCTTCAGTCCATTCCCCTCATTGCTGAACAAGCAGCTCACCTCACTGTGTTTCAACGCACTGCCACATACTCGGTACCGGCAAACAACGGCCCCAACGATCCGAACTACGAAGCCAAAGTCATGGCAGACATCGCAGGCTTCCGCGCACGGAATTCGGCCACACGAAGTGCCTTTGGCGGAGACTTTCCCTCAAATGAGATAAGCGTCTTCGACGTGGACGACGACGAACGTCATCGTCTCTTGGAAGAGCGTTGGGGCTCCAGCGGATTGCTCTTCCTAGGCGCGTTCAACGATGTCCTGATGAGCGACAAATCAAATGAGGCTGTCGCTGAGTTCGTTCGCGAGAAGATTCGCGGAATCGTCAAGGATCCTGCTGTCGCCGAGAAGTTGGCACCACGTCAGACCATCGGATGCAAGCGCTTGTGTCTCGACACCAACTATTACGCCACGTTCAACCGCGACAACGTCACGCTGGTCGACATCAGTGACGCACCTATCGACCGCCTCACCCCGAACGGAGTCGTCACTGGTGGTGTCGAATACCAGGTGGATGTCCTCGTGTACGCGACAGGCTTCGACGCGATGACCGGCTCATTTCTGAAGGCCAACGTTCACGGACGTGGTGGTCGTCCACTGACCGACGCTTGGAGCGCGGGCCCACTCACCTATCTCGGTCTGAACTCACACGAATTTCCCAACATGTTCCTGGTGACCGGCCCGGGTAGTCCGTCAGTCCTCACGAACATGATCGTGTCCATCGAGCAACATGTGAACTGGATCGGTGACTGCATCGCACACATGCGCGACAACGGTCACCGTGTCATCGAGGCTCAAGAGCAGGCGCAATCTGATTGGGTTGCGTACGTCAACATGATCGCGGGCTACACGTTGTTCCCCACATGTAATTCGTGGTACCTCGGAGCAAATGTGCCTGGAAAACCGCGTGTGTTCATGCCGCTCCTCGGATATTCCGACTACGTGGCTCGGTGCGACCAGGTCGCGGCAACGGGTTACGCGGGCTTCGATCTCTCGGCCTGAACCGTCCGCACCGACCGGTTGCGGCGAACGCCAAGTGGCGTGGGACAATGCATAGGTGACGATTTCGCCCTTGTTCGACCCAGCCGCCTGGGATGAGGTGCCGGGATTCTCTTTCTCGGACATCACCTATCACCGTGCAAAGGCACACGGAACAGTTCGCATCGCGTTCAACCGGCCAGAGGTGCGCAATGCCTTCCGTCCAAAGACAGTCGACGAGTTGTACACCGCTCTCGATCATGCACGAATGTCAACCGACGTGGGATGTGTGCTGCTCACTGGAAACGGGCCCTCCCCGCGCGACGGCGGTTGGGCCTTTTGCAGCGGAGGCGATCAGCGCATTCGTGGCAAAGATGGCTACAAGTACGCAGAAGGCGACAGCGCGGAGTCAATCGATGTCGGTCGTGCCGGTCGCCTGCACATTCTCGAAGTGCAGCGTCTCATTCGATTCATGCCGAAGATCGTCGTGTGCGTCGTGCCGGGTTGGGCGGCCGGAGGTGGACACAGTCTCCACGTGGTGTGCGACCTCACCTTGGCCAGTCGCGAGCATGCCCGTTTCAAACAAACTGACGCAGATGTCGCATCCTTCGACGGCGGATACGGCTCGGCCTACCTGGCACGGCAAGTCGGACAAAAATTCGCACGTGAAATCTTTTTTCTCGGGCGTGAATACAGTGCGGATGAAGCGCATCGAATGGGGATGGTCAACGACGTGGTCACACATGCGGACCTCGAAAAGGTCGCACTTCAGTGGGCCGCCGATATCAATGGGAAGAGCCCGACTGCACAACGCATGTTGAAGTTTGCTTTCAACCTCATCGATGACGGTCTCGTCGGACAACAAGTGTTTGCCGGCGAAGCCACTCGACTTGCATACGGCACAGACGAAGCGGTCGAGGGGCGTAACTCGTTCCTGGAAAAGCGCGACCCTGACTGGTCGGCATTTCCTTGGATGTTCTGACCCGTCCCTGACAAGACGTACCGTCCGAGGAATTGTCAGTGATCATTCGTGTGACCGAAGCCGACGATGCGCGTCTCGATGCGTTCCGCTGGCGCGATCGGCAACTCGCCAATCGCTTGGAACGTGAAGAAAAGGTCGGTGCAGGCCTTTTCGTTGCAGAGGGCGACCTCGTGGTCGAACGCGCACTCCTTGCATCATGTGCCCCGCACGCTCTGCTACTTGAAGACGAGATGGTCGAGCGTTTTTCTCAACTTGTCTCAGACGACGTGCCACTCTTTGTCGGCGATGCCGAACTTCGACGAGAAGTCACAGGTCTCGGTGTGCCGCTCTCTGTGACGGGCCTCTTCCGACGGCCGGCGCTGAACGGGGTCGACAAAGTCGCGTCGACTGCCACCCACGTGGTGGTTCTTGAAGCCGTCGACAATCCGACAAATGTCGGGGCCATCATTCGAAGTGCCGCCGCACTCGGTTGGCACGCATTGATTCTTGATCCGACGAGCTCTGATCCCCTCGCCAGGCGCTCCCTTCGAGTCTCGATGGGAACGGCGTTGTCTCTGCCGTTCGCCCGCAGCGAGCGCGGCGTCGACCTCGTGGAGCAACTTCACGGTCTCGGCTTCACCTGCATCGGCATGTCCCCCGGTCCACAGGCACACGACATTGATGAGTGGCGCCCGACTTCTGAGAAACTTGCTCTCTTTCTCGGAAGCGAGCGGGTCGGCCT
>DAIOTI010000100.1:0-6118 GCA_036752105.1 Ilumatobacteraceae bacterium
ACCGACGATTGTGCGCGCCCGACTGAGGATGTCACCTTCGCAGTCGTCAATTTGGTCCGACATCTGTGCGCCGTGAAGACAGAGAAGGACGACGTCGACCTCTCCGGCGGATCGCAGAGAATCGAGGATGCCGTCACGCACCTCTTCCCACACGCCGTGCGGCGACGGCAGCGATGGTTGACAACTCGAGAACGGCCCAGCGATGAGCTCGAACCCCAACTCGAGCGCAATCGTGCACGACTCTCCGTAGCCGAGACCGAACGTGCGCTCCCCTTCATCGACGCCCCAGCGACACGTTTCGAATGACTTCAATTCCGTCGGAATAGGCGAAAAGCTGCTCGACTCATGCTGCACACCACCAACAAAACAACGCAATGGTCCGCCTGCAGGACGACCGGTGCGGTTGGTCATGTTGGTCCCCACAGTAGTAAGTCGAGCGACCTACGTCCCCTGTCGTTGGATGTTCACATCAATCTCCGCGAACTGAACCATCGCGAAAAGCCATCTGACTCTCGCTTCAGGAAGTGGACCTGCGCGCCTCAGCGTCGCCGATCGACAAAAACCGAGAGAATTGCGCATGCTACGAGCAACCCAATTCCCTGCATCACGATGAACATCGGCACCGACTCTGGTGCGATGCCAGCGAATGAGTCGCTGAAACTTCGCGCAATCGACACCGCGGGGTTTGCAAGCGACGTTGACGAGGTGAACCAATACGCTCCACCGATCCACACTCCGACCGCCACTGGAACCGACTCGGGACGAGGTCCGCGACCAATGAGGAAGATGACAAGTAGGAGTCCGACGGTCGCGACAACTTCACCCAGCCAAATGCCGCCGCCTTCACGAATCTTGGTTGATGGACCGAGAACGTCGAGATCGAACATCAGGTTGGCGATTGCAGCGCCAACGATTCCACCGATTGTCTGTGCAACCGCGTACGGGGCGAGTTCTCGCCACTGACGAGCATCGAAGTAACACGTTGCGGCGGTGACGACTGGATTGAAATGAGCGCCAGAGATCGGGCCGAACATCAGGATCAACGCAATGAGTGCGCCGACAGTTGCGCCAGCGTTTGCAAGAAGCTGAACGGCCACATCATCGGTGAGATTCGTGGCCATGATCCCCGAACCCACGACAGAGATGATCAGCAGGCAGGTTCCCAGAGCCTCCGCAGCGAGGCGACGCGACATGTTCACTTGACGTCCACTCCAAGATCCTTCAACAACTCGACGACTCGGCGCCGAATCTCGTCTCGAATCGGTCGAACAGCCTCGACTCCAAGTCCTGCCGGGTCATCAAGCACCCAATCTTCATATCGCTTGCCGGGAAATATCGGGCACGTGTCGCCACAGCCCATGGTGATCACTGCATCTGCAGCTTGGACGATCTCCGTTGCGAACGGCTTGGGGTACTCATTCGAGATGTCGATGCCGACTTCGAGCATGGCAGCAATCGCTGCGGCATTCACTTCCTTGCCCGGGTCAGACCCTCCCGAGTACACCTCAATTCTGTCCTTTGCAAAGTGCCGCACGAATCCAGCTGCCATCTGTGAGCGCCCCGCATTGTGCACGCACACGAAAAGGACCGACGGAAGAGTCGTCCGCAACTTCCCTTGGATCTTTGCCATTGCCGTCAGGCGATCACCGGCATATCGGGTCGTGAAGACGGGCACGAACGTCCTCACCTTGGCGTCTTCAAAACTTGCGTATGACTCGATCACGATCGGTCGAATAGTGATCTCATCAAAGATCCCTGCGAACTTTCGTGATAGTTCTCGAACAGATTCTTCGATGATTTCATTTGCTGCTGCATTGAGGACATATTCCTGTTGATTACTCATTGGCTGATTCCTTTCGTAGTTGAAATGCGATGTTCTAGTTCCTTGACGACTTGATCAAATGCTCGATCGGTTCCCAGTGCAACCGGATCAGGGATTGACCAATGCGCCACAACTCGGTCTCGACCCAATTCTTCAAATGCCGAATCACACACAGTGATGACTGCCGTGTCCCGGCCAATTGAATTCGGGAGCTTGCGTGGAATCGAGTTGGTGATCTCGAGTCCATGACGCTGCGCTGCTCTCAACGTCAGTGGATGTACGGTCACTCCTGGCTTTGTTCCAGCACTACGAGCCAAGCCCCCAGTGAGTTTGGCCCAGATCCCACTCGCAAGTTGTGAACGCGCGACATTCTCGGTGCAAACGAAAAGCACTTTCGTCGTTAATTCATTCGTGCGTACGTACGGAAGGTTTTCATGCCGAAGGATCACAAATCGCCTTCGCCCATCTGCAGCAGACTGACGTCGCTCGATGAGACCGACATCTTCGAGCACTTGCAGGTGATGTGCCAGTAACGATGATCCAATTTCGAGGTATTCGCGCAGCTCGTTCACCGTTCGATCCGACGACTGGATGTATCTGATGAGTTCGAGTCGTACAGGGTCGCCGAGAGCCGCGAATCGTGCTGCGGACTGCTCGACCTCTGCCATGAGTTCAGTATAGTTGTCTCAATAAATATTGAGACAAATTGACTCGGTCCAGTGGCCTCAAAGTAGAAGGGCCCCAGCACGCTGGCTGGGGCCCTTCCATTGACACCGGTTCAGGCCGGAGAGGGGTCCGACCCGACGCAATACCTACCGATCAGGTGCCAACAACTCCACCGTTCTTGCGGGTAATGACGATCGTGCAGTCACGCGGGACTGGACCGCCGACACCCGTGTACGGAGCTGGGAAGTTCGAGAGACGTGGATCTCCGTCGCCTGGGTGCTGCAGGTTGACGAACATTGTCTTCTGGCTCGGCGTCACCGCAACTCCGGTCACTTCGCAACCCTTCACACCCGTGAACAGGCGCGAGAACTGCTTGGTCGCAGCATTTGCAACGAGCATTTGATCGTTTTGCTTACCAGGCTGCTCACCGTCGGTCTGAACGAAGACTCGACCATCCTTGTCAGCCCAGATTCCGTCTGGCGATCCGAACATCTGACCACCCGCATCGGCGACGTCCTTTGCGAGAGCGAAGATCTCCCACGTGAAGGTCGTTCCGACGTTCTTATCCGAGTCCAACCAACGAACGATGTGTCCGTACGTATTGACGGCCGTCGGATTGGCCTTGTCGACTCCTGCACGACCAGTCGTTCCACGCTGAGTGTTGTTCGTCAGCGTGACGTACTGGTAGCCATCGGCATCAGTCGTGATCCATTCCGGGCGATCCATCTTGGTTGCACCTGCGAGGTCCGCCGCAACACGAGTGTTGACGAGGATCTTGTCGAGGGTCCAGCCTGCGAGCGCCGGATTGGCGGTGCTCAGTTCGAGCCAGCTGCCGGTTCCGTCCTCGTTGAACTTCGCCACATAGAGCGTGCCCTCATCGAGCGGGCTCTTGCCTGCAGCGATGGCCTTCTTCCAAGGAAGCTTGGAGACGAACTTGTAGACGTAGTCAAAACGCTCATCGTCGCCCATGTAGACAACCGCGCGACCATTCTTGCCTTCGACCACCTCTGCACCTTCGTGCTTCACGCGACCGAGTGCGGTGCGCTTTGCAGGCTTTGACTTCGGATCATTCGGGTCAACTTCGACGACCCAGCCGAAACGATTCATTTCATTCGCATAGTTTGCGTTTGCGAGGTCGAATCGCGCGTCGAACTTGTGCCAGTCGTAGCCGAATCCAGCAGCGGTGAAGCCGTAACGGGCCTGCTCGGCCGAGGCCTTCCACGTCGAGCTCGTCGAACCGAAATAGCCATTGAAGTTCTCTTCACACGTCAAGTACGTGCCCCACGGCGTGTAACCGTTTGCACAGTTGTTGAGCGTCCCCTGGACGGGATTGCCAGCGGCATTCCTCAACAGATCGCTCTTGGCAGCAGGACCCGTGAATACCGCCGGAGTGTTCACGTGAATGCGGCGGTTCTTGTCGCTCTTTGCGATCTTCCAACCCTTTGCGGCCTTCTCGATCATGATGACCGACATGCCGTGAGCGGCCTGTGACAGGCGGACGTCATCGAGCGACTGTGGAACGGTCTTGCCCATGATGTGCTGAGTCGTGCCGTACTCGTGATTCACACAGAGCAAACCAGATTTTTCATCACCGAAGTACCACATGCCGTCATGGCCGATGCCGACCGACTTCTCCTGCTGTTCGGCGGTGAAACCAGCAATCGGATATGACTTGCCGCTGCCATCCAACTTCTCCCGCCAGGGGGCGAGCACGGAGTACGTGTACTCGGGAGCAATTGTTGGCATCGGGCTTGACTGCAGGGGAATCGACGTGAAACCGATCTTCGGGTTCTTCGCGACTCGGCGAGTTGCGGCCTCGATCTGTCCCTTCGGGGATGCCGCGCTTGCGGCGGATCCACCAAAGAAGGTGAGGGCAGCGGTCGCAAGGCCACCAACGAGAACGCTGCGCCGCGACATGTGTGCCGACAGGATTTCCTCGAAGCTTTGGTTGTCTGAGGTATTGCTGAACGTATCGTCCATTTCCATTGATTTCTCCTTGTCGTGGTGAGCGAAAGGTAAACCAGTCAGGTGAAGTAAAGCCGACGTCGAGTTGGCGCACGAGTTGAAGTTCGGTGAATTCTCGGTAACACTCGCCCTGTGGATAGCCGCACCGACCAACTCATCGGCATCTACGACGCCGACGCGACGATCATCGGTGAGGTGTCCTACTGGATCGGCGCGCGACTGGGGCTTCGCCATTGCTCACTCTGCGACGTGACCCATGGCCTCGTGGCAGAAAAGCCCTCATGGCGTTCATGCAAAGAAAGCCTCCCGCTCCCGTTCGTCACATATCACCGCAACGACATGCCCGATGATGTTCGTGCGGTGGTCGGGTCTGCTTTGCCTGCCGTCGTTATCCGACGCGGCGGCACGGTCTCACACCTTCTCTCGGCGAGTGAGATCGACACTGCACAGGGCAGCGCCGAGCGACTCGCGGAAATGATCAGCGCAAAACTCGACGCGCAATAGCTCGCTTCGTCACCACCCGGCCACCTCTGTCATAGGTGACCCACGTCCCCGTCTGCGCTCCATCACGGAACGAACCCGATCTCATCAACGAGCCATCCTGGCGGTACCACTTCCATGACCCGTGCAACTTTCCCTTGCGCATCGACCCAACGGCCTTCACCGAACCATTCGGATAGGTGACGACGCGCTTGCCTGCCGTTGCGCTCGCCATCTCTGCAAGCCGAATACGCACGAGTCGCTTGACGACAGCCGAGCTGATGACTTCGTCGATCGGAAATCGCAACGCACCCTGTGTCGCCGAATACCCAGCCGGCAACTTCTTCACTTGATTCAGCACTCCTCCGCTGAAGGGAAAGAACGAGTTGTGGTTGGCGAACCCCTTCAACCCACAGACGACGACTCCCTCGATCATCAAGCAGTCGATGTCGTACTTCCGACCGATCGTTGCGGTTGGAAGGACATCACGGAGAACGTCCCAGTTCGCGCGAAGTACTCGGCGACGTGCAACAGGTTGGTCGCTGAACGACGGTGTCGGCATCAGGCGCCGAGGCGGCGATAGAAGCCGTCGGGGGCCACAACATCATCGCGCGTGAGTTCCTTCACGTGACCCTTGCCGAGTCCAAGCAACGCGGAGTCGATACCGCCACGCAGGACGTCGAGGACGTTCTCGACACCAGCTTGACCATTGGCAGCAAGTCCCCAGAGATAGGCGCGCCCAATCATCACCGCACGTGCACCCAGTGCGAGCGCTTTGACGACGTCACTTCCTCGCCGCACACCACCATCGAGGACCACTTCGATCTGCGATCCGACCGCATCGACGATCGCAGGGAGTGCGCGGATCGGCGCTGGTGTGCCATCCAGGTTGTTGCCGCCGTGGTTCGAGACGGACAGCGCCGTCGCGCCGAGGTCGACCACGCGCTTGGCGTCATCAATGCGGCTCACACCCTTGACCATGAACGGACCGTTCCACTGATTGCGGAGCCACGCGATGTCCTCCCACGAGGGCAACGGCGTCTGCATCCACTCGTAGTACGCACCGAAGAACGTCGGCGCTTTCTCGCCGGGCCTGGCCATGTTCGGCGCAGTGAGATCGGGCAGGCGACCAGTCTTGACGAATGACCACAACCAAGCCGGTCGCGCGAGGACTTCTGGTGCGAG
>DAIOTI010000101.1:0-5901 GCA_036752105.1 Ilumatobacteraceae bacterium
TCTCTCCGTTAGCGATGGTGCGAAATTCCCCCTCGGCGCGGTTGCCGCCGGGAGCGTCAATCGACACACGGATCTTCGAACCTTTTCGGAAAGCATGAGCCACGGGGAAGATTTCGACGCGGGCCAACTCCCACACCCCTGGTTCCAGTTTCTGTGCATCAGATTCGAGGTGACGATGAACCGGCAAGAGCTCAGAGCTTGCTGCTTCGTCGACTGCGCGATGCGAGGCACGCAACCAGCCACTTTGCACATACACCTCGTTGCCGTCTGGTCGAACCTCCGACACGGTCACTTCAAGGTCGGTGTCGGGTGCGGTGCTACTGATCCACAAGTCCGCTGATGAACTGCCGATGATCACGGTGTCGTCAAGCAGCGCGTCGGTCGTGTACACCGCCGCAGTGCCGGGTGCATTGATGTCCCATTCCCACTTCACACTCGCCTTCCAGATGTCTCCACGGTCACCACCCAAGTAGGTGGCATCTGTCGACGTCGGGTCGGCGCGATAGTCGTCACTGCCTTCAGCGACTGTCGGCTCTGCGACACCAAGACGCCCACCTTCTGAGGCGTAGAGACGAAGTGGTTTCGCCGTCGGAATCGGCCAGGAGTCGAACGAACTGATCCAGCGTGGCGACGCAGCGCCGGGTGCGACACCATCTGCGGCACCTTCTTCGAACAACACGTTCACTTTCGGTCCCGACTCATACGCCGCTAGTGCTTCCTCATATGACATGTCTTTGAATCGATCCGCTCCGAGATCGGCACCGGGCACACCGACGATCGCTGCCGCGACGAGTGTCGACGTCAATTTCGCTTGGGTCAACGACGGCACCTTGCGAGCGACATACAGGTCGAGGAACTCAGACATTCGCGGCAAGATGCCGGTGCTGATGAGTGATTCTGTGTGAAGGCCGTTCGTCAGATACGCATATACCTGTGGTGACGATGTGAACTGGTCGAGCATCGTTGCGAAGCGACCACCAGTCTGTTCGTCTTGCCAAGCACCAGCAATGAATACCGGAACATTGATGCTGCCGATGAACGAGCGTGGGTTGATCTCTGAACCAAGCTCTTCTGAGTAATACGGGTTGTCCTCGATCTCTTTGAGAAGATCAGGGTTCTGACCACGAATCTTCTGGTTGTCGGCACATGTCGTGTCACCAGAGTCGATCTGCTTCTGTTCCCAACCCTGGCCAAGTGGCTTCGACTGCTCCACACGCTCACTTGTCCACTTGACAGCAAAACCCGTGTTCAAGATTCCACCTGGATACAAGGTCGCACGATACGAATCGTCGAGCACCGACAACGGGGTGATCGCGGCCAGACTCGGCGGTTGTGTCGAAGCAGCAAACAACTGACTGATGCCGGGGTACGAGATGCCGACCATGCCCACTTTGTTGAACTTCACCCATGGCTGCGCGGCGACAGCTTCGATGAGGTCATAGGCATCGAGTCGTTGCATGAGTTCGAAGAATCTGAACGAACCACCGGAACAACCTGTGCCGCGCATGTTCGCACCGACATAGGCATAGCCGAGTGCGTTGTACAACTGTGCTGACGTCGTATCTGACGGATTGCTCGGGCTGTATCCGGAATACTCGACAACGGTCGGATACGGGCCCGATGCTGCCGGACCAGGCAACGACACATTGATTGACAACGTCGTTCCGTCACGAGTCGTCACGTAACCAAAACCAGGTGCAGTCAAGTCCTGAGAGGAGTAGAAATTGGCGTCGGGAGTCTCGCTCTCGTCTCTCACTGTCACTGCGTCGGATTGTGACTTAGTGGAACCATCGGCGAGGACGGCGTACGAACCCGCCTCGACACGGCGGAACAAAGCGACACCTTCTGCATCGACCACAGCGGTCTGAAGTGCGTCCTCAGTTCCGTCGGCGACGAGGGACAATGAATCACCCGGTACCGCGTCGGTGACGAGAACTTGCTCCCATCCGGGTGTGACCTTGAATGTGGCTGATTCTCGTTCGTCTGACCCACCACATGCAGCAATGGTCGCCGTGAGCGAGAAAACAATGAGGGCGATAGGGGCACGTGCGCGTTTCACGGCGCAAGTCTCGCAGACAATCAGCGAAGGAGTGTCACGGTGAAAGTGGTGCTCATGCGGGGGAAGGTCTTGTATTTGGCAATGGTCACGCGCACGACGCATGTACCAGTGGTGGAGGGGGTCACCAGTGACGTGCGCACGATGCGGCACTTCCCCGACACGACTTTGTAGCTGCGCGCACCACGCGAAACACTCGACACGAACTTGGTCAATGCCGCCGTCGATTTCACCTTCATGGCATTGGCACGGATAGTGATGCCGATGAGTGTCCGCGGTAATTGAATGACCGTCGAGGATTTCACCTCACTCCGGTACGTCTCGATCGTCGGCGTCGCGAAACTTCCATTCTTGAGGCCTGTGAAAGTGCACGACGTGGTGGTGCTCGTACACATCTTTCCGGTCTCGGCAAGTGTCACCACGTATGAGTAATCCGTGGTCGCAGTCGTTGCAGGCACCCATGAAACCTTGAGCGTGCCATTGCCTGCCGACAATGTCGCCGACAGCGGAACATCTGCGGGAGCGAGAGTTGTGGTGGTGGCGATTGTCGTAGTCGTTGAAGTCGTCGTGGTGGTGTCTGGCACCGCAGTCACCGTCACCGGATTTGCACCTGCAGGTTCTGAAGGCATCGACGAGATGACACCCACGACGTACTCACCACTGACCGGCGGACCGGCACCCACGAAGGAAACGCTGAGTGGTTGACTGTCACCAGCTGAGTTCACTGCTTTGACCGATGCCGTGTAAGTGGTGCCGCTTGTGATGCCGCCAGTCGCCGTACATGACAAAGTCGGGGCGCTGTATGTGCACGTACCGACACCTGCTGACGGCGTGAAAGAGATGGTGTAGCTCGTCGGCACTGCCCCATTGGAGTACTCAGGTGCTGTCCATGTGACAGTGGCGTTACCACCGGTGTTACTCACGGAAATTGTCTTTGGTGGACAGGTGCGCCCAATACCCGATCCGATATGCAGCATGCGGTTCGGCGTCTGCTTGGTTCGAGAGGTTGCGTAGTAAGCGACCTCGCAATATGTGGCGTTGTCGCGAATCGACTCCCAGACCGCCGTAGTGCTGGCGGTAGGACTTCGTTGCAGAAAAATGGCAGCAGCACCCGAGACGTAGGGAGCCGCCATCGAAGTTCCGGACATCACTTTGAATCCGGTGTCGGAGGCCGAGTCTGCCGAACGAATCTGGCCTCCCGGCGAGAATATGTCGACACATTCTCCGTAGTTCGACCATGAGGTTTCCGCGAGTTGACTGCCGGACTTCCAGGTCGCACCGACAGAAATGGTGCCACTCGTTGATGCAGGCACGTACTTGCACGCATCTTCACCAGAGTTTCCGGCTGCCGCCACAGTCACGACACCTTCGTTCATCAATGACGTCAATGCACTTTCCAGAAGTATTCGACTCGTAGACGAGATCTTCGTTTCTTTTCCTTGCGAGTCAAGCGGACAGGGCGAGACTACACACACACCGAGACTCAAATTCGCCACCGCAGCCTTACCTGCAGGATGATGAGACACCGCCCAGTTGACTCCAGTGATGATGTCGCTCAGATATCCACTTCCATTAGACCCGAGAACCTGCACCGGAATGATGCGCACGTTCTTGGCGACGCCAGACACTGTCCCACCCAGAATTGCGGCTACATGCGTGCCATGTCCGTTCTGGTCACTTCCAGCTGCTGTCGCATAGTTCGACACATAGCAACCGACCGCAGATGCCAATGCTGTGTTCGAGCACACGTCCCAGGTGCCCGTGGTGAGACCGAGGCGTGTGAATTCACTGTGTGACTTTCGAATACCGGTGTCGAACACGTAGGCGTCGACTCCGGTGCCACTCTCGTCATACACATAGGTCTGGTCGCCCGTGAAGGTTCGATCGTCAAGAACGTCGAGTCCCCACTGGCCATCCGACACCGTCTGCGATAACCCAGATTGTGTAGTCGGCGCAGAGACTCGAAACTGAACGTCTTCAGCGACGTATTCGACCGCAGGGTCTTCTGCGAGTGCCTCGATTTGTCGTTCAGTGAAATCTGCGACGAAGCCGTCGATGGCGTCGTTGAACACCGCCGAGACTCCGATTGCATGTGGCGACCGAGCAGCAACAGATGCGGCCGACTGACCGTCTTCCACCACGATGATGTACCGCCCGGCTTTGAGGTTGACCGACGTCGGGTCGGCATCGGCACGTACGACACCTGGCCCCGCCACCACCGACGACACTGCACATGCAAGCGCTGCATGAAGGAGCGTCCGGTGAAGTCTCACCTCGTCAGGATACGGAAACCCGCACGGCAAGGCTGGTCGGGCAGCAGAACTAGCCTCGCGGTATGAACGAGCCCGTAAGCCCACTTGCACATCTAGCCAAGTCACGGGCCCTTCTCATCGTCGCCACTGTCTACGCACTGCTCGTCGTTATTGCGATTTCGACATTTCCGATCTTTGACGAACTTCACCCGCTATGGGCGACGCTGATTGTCGACTTCATCACCACAGCAGTCATCTTCGTTCTGTCTTGTCTGATGCGAAATGGAAGCTTGTACGACGCCTACTGGAGCACAGCACCAATTCTCTTGGGTTGGGGCTTCGCAGTCCGTGGCACCGGTGTGCCTGGAGAACGAGTTGCCATCGCGCTGATTGCAGTGTCGATCTGGGGCATTCGCCTGACGTCGAACTGGGCTCGCGGATGGCCGGGATTCCATCACGAAGATTGGCGTTACGTGCAGATGCGCAAAGACACCGGCATGTCGTGGTTCATGAACAATCTCACGGTCGTGCATGTCTTCCCCACGCTGCAAGTGTGGACCGGAAGTATCAGCCTGTATGCCGCACTCACGTTGGGCACGCGCGACTTTGGCCTACTCGACGTCATCGGTGCAGTCGTCATTGTCGGCGGTGCACTCATCTCTCTCGTCGCAGACGAACAACTTCGAGCGCATCGTCGAACGCACACTGGTCCATGTCGAGCCGGGTTGTGGAAACTTGCTCGACATCCGAATTACTTCGGAGAGTTGTGCGCATGGTGGGGCATGTGGATCATCGGAGTCGCCGGTCACCCGGCCGCATGGTGGTGGACTCTTGTCGGACCCGTACTCATGACCGTGCTCTTGCGCACCGCATCTGTTCCCATCATGGACAAGCGCTCACTCGAGCGTCGGCCTGGATATGACGAGTTGATGAAGGAACTTCCTGCAATCTTGCCAATTGGGCGCAAACTGCGCTGATCAGACCTGCACGCCTTGCATGCGTGCTGCGTTCACCGTGTTCTCCATGAGACACGCAACGGTCATCAGCCCGGTACCACCTGGCATTGGTGTGACAGCCGATGCGATGTCAAGTACGGCATCGAAGTCCACGTCGCCGACGATGCCTTTCTCTGTGCGCGAGATGCCCACGTCAATGACTACTGCACCAGGTGCCACGTGTGCTGCACCGATACTGCGAGCAACTCCGGTGGCCGACACCACGATGTCGGCCCGTCGGCACACATCGACGATGTCCCGTGTCCGCGAATGCGCGAGAGTCACGGTGCAGTCGATGCCCTTCTGAGCGAGAAGTATGGACAACGGCAATCCGACAAGCGTCGATCGACCGATGACCACCGCGTTCTTGCCAGACGTCGCGAGGCCGTAATGCTGAAGGAGGCGTAGTACTCCTAGCGGCGTGCATCCGACATGTCCGTCTACGCCGCGCACGAGTCGACCAAGTGATGCATCAGTCAGACCATCGACGTCTTTTTCTGCAGGAATCAATCGCAGCACAGCTTCAGCATCGAGATGATCAGGCAACGGCAACTGCACCAATATTCCGTGGACCGTCGAGTCACTCACCAATCTACGT
>DAIOTI010000102.1:0-5892 GCA_036752105.1 Ilumatobacteraceae bacterium
ACGTTGTTGTTGCACAAAGGGGTCGAGTACGAGAGCACCGGCGAAGTGCCGGATCCGACCACCGCATCGAACCCCGAGCTCGCAATCGTGCTCGGCTTGCTGCAGCGTTCGTTGAAGACCGAGCCGACCAAGTGGACCACGATGGCGAAGTCGGTGAAGGGTGTCACCGAAGAGACCACGACAGGTGTGAAGCGCTTGTACAAGATGGCGGAGAAGGGCGAGTTGTTGTTCCCTGCCATCAACGTGAACGACAGTGTCACGAAGAGCAAGTTCGACAACCTGTACGGCTGTCGCCACTCGCTCATCGACGCCATCAACCGCGCGACCGACATCATGATCGCCGGCAAGTTTGCAGTCGTCCTTGGCTACGGAGACGTCGGCAAGGGATGTGCGCAGAGCTTGCGCGGTCAAGGTGCCCGCGTCGTCGTCACTGAGATCGACCCGATCAATGCGCTACAGGCAGCGATGGAGGGATACCAAGTGGACACTCTCGAAAATGTCGTGGGTCAGGCCGACATCTTCGTGACAGCAACTGGTAACGAAGCGATCATCACAGTCGACGACATGGCAAAGATGAAGCACAATGCCATCGTCTGCAACATCGGTCACTTCGACAACGAAATCGACATGGCCGGACTAGCTCGAAGTGGTGCGACCCGTGACGAGTTGAAGCCAGGAACCGACCTCTGGACATTCCAAGATGGCCACGCAGTCATCGTGTTGGCCGAAGGTCGGTTGGTGAACCTCGGTTGCGCGACGGGTCACCCTTCGTTCGTGATGAGTTGCTCATTCAGCAATCAGGTGATTGCCCAGATCGAGTTGTTCAACCACACCGACAAGTACCCCGTCGGCGTCTACGTGTTGCCGAAGCACCTCGACGAGAAGGTCGCCCTCGCTCACCTCGACGCACTCGGTGTGCGACTCACACGTCTCACCGACGAGCAGGCTGAGTATCTCGGTATCGAGCCGACGGGACCGTTCAAGCCCGAGCACTACCGTTACTGATTCGTAGCGAGTTTCGTCCGGGTCGTCATTGTTCGGCGGCTTCGGACGAAGCTGCAGCGATTGCCGATGGCGACATCTTGAACACACCGAGCATCGTCTGCACCAGCGGGCCGATGCCGAACGCAAAGATGAATGTGCCGACACCGATGGTGCCGCCGAGGGTCAAACCGATGACCATCACCACTACTTCGACGATCGTTCGAGCGAGTCTGATGCTGACTCCGAATCGTTGATTGATGCCGACCATCAACCCGTCGCGCGGACCAGTTCCGAGTTCTGCTCCGATGTACAGACCAGAACCACCGGCAATCAGCAACATGCCGAGGGCTAGATAGACGAGTCGTCCGACGACGTGTCCTGTGTCGGGTAGCAACTCTTCAGCAAGGTTCTCGACGATGCCTATTTCGAGCGCATTCATGATCGTGCCGATGCCGGGGCGTTGACGTAGGGGAATCCACAACACAAGCAGTGCGATACCGGTGAAAACGATCACTGTGCCCATCCGCACATCGGTTCGACCAGCGACACCTTGATGAAACACGTCCCAGGGTGGAACACCCATCTCCGACTTCACGAAACACGCGATGCCCGTGCCGAAACATGCGAGGCCGAGCGCACATCGTGCGATGCGTTCAATGAATCGCTCCGACAACGGACGCATCGTGGTGGTGGGAGACATGCAGGGCAACCGTACTCAACCGTCGTCACTTGAGGACGGCTCTTTTCGATTGTGTGAGCCCGGTCTCACACTGTCTGCTGCGAGCACACACGACGGTGATGTTCGTCAGCGAATTCTCGCGCTGAAGTATCACAACGATCGAAGCCAAGCGGTGTATCTCGCACGCTTGCTCGCACCGCTACTGCACGACCTACATCCGTCGCCTCAAGTCATCACGTGG
The DNA here is from genome assembly GCA_036752105.1 of Ilumatobacteraceae bacterium. Classification (GTDB taxonomy): domain Bacteria; phylum Actinomycetota; class Acidimicrobiia; order Acidimicrobiales; family Ilumatobacteraceae; genus UBA2093. The sequence goes on from DAIOTI010000102.1 coordinate 1,905, forward strand.
GCACCGACGACATCTCGCCGCATACGTGAGCGGGGTCTCGACCAGGCCGAGTGGTTGGCGCGTGCTCTGGCTCGAGAGTTGGGCTTGCCGTGTAAACGTCTTCTGAAGCGGATCAATCGTGACTCACAAGAGGGTCAGAACAGAATCACCCGGTTGACCAGACCTCGATTTCGTGCGCGAGTGCGCCCGAACATGAGATGTGTCGTGGTGGTCGACGACGTGATCACCACCGGGGCAACCTTGCGTGCCGCAGCAAAAGGCCTTCACGCTGAAGGGGTGGTGCACGTGCACGCGGTGGCTGTCGCGCACCGCCGGCGCGGGCGAGGGGCTCACAGGTAGGCTGACCCTTCCCATGGCACTTCTCGACCGCATACTTCGTGCCGGCGACGGCAAGCGGGTGAAGGCCCTCCAGGGAATCATCCCCGACGTGAACGCACTGTCGGCTTCCATGGCGGCGCTCTCAGATGATGCCCTCAAGGCCAAGACGGGCGAGTTCCGTGAGCGACTCGATCGTGGTGCAGATCTCGACGACATCTTGGTGGAAGCCTTCGCTGCTCTGCGAGAGGGCGCCTCACGTGTCATCGGTCAACGTCATTACGACGTTCAGATCATGGGTGGTGCCGCGCTTCACTTCGGCTGGATTGCCGAAATGAAGACTGGTGAAGGAAAGACCTTGGTGTCGACGTTGCCGGCGTATCTCAATGGTCTGTCCGGAAAGGGCGTGCACCAGATCACCGTCAACGACTACCTCGCCAGACGTGACTCAGAGTGGATGGGTCGTATCCACCGTTGGATGGGGCTCTCGGTCGGGTTGGTGATTCCAGGGCATCGGGAAAGTCCGTGGTTGAAGCGTGCTGAATACGCATGCGACATCACGTACGGAACGAACAACGAATTCGGCTTCGATTATCTGCGCGACAACATGGCCGGCACGCTGAAAGAAAAAGTGCAACGTGGCCACAATTTCGCCATCGTCGACGAAGTCGACAGCATTCTCATCGACGAGGCACGTACGCCTCTCATCATTTCTGGTCGTATCGCAGATGCGGCCCAGATGTATTACAAGTTCGCCTCGATCGTGCGTTCACTTCAGCGTGACGTCGACTATGAAGTGCAAGAAGACAAGCGCATCGTCGTGCCTACCGAAGCAGGCATCGAGAAAGTCGAGAGTGAACTCGGCATCGAGAATTTGTACGACGAGGTGCAACAGAATCTCGTCCACCAACTTCAAGTCGCACTGAAGGCAAAAGAGCTGTATCGCCGCGACAAGGATTACATCGTGCAGGCTGGCGACGTGAAAATCGTCGACGAGTTCACCGGTCCCATTCTCGAGGGACGGCGATGGAGCGAGGGCATTCACCAAGCGGTCGAAGCAAAAGAGGGTGTGCGTATCAAGGAAGAGAACCAGACTCTCGCGACCATCACGTTGCAGAACTACTTCCGTATGTACGACAAATTGTCCGGCATGACGGGCACCGCCCAAACCGAGGCTGCCGAGCTCATGAACACCTACGGCTTGCAGGTCCGGCCCCTTCCCACGATAAAGCCTCCGGCACGCGTCGACCAGGCCGACCTCATCTACAAATCCGAGGCGGCCAAGTTTCGTGCAGTCGTCGATGACATCGTCGAGAAACACTCGATCGGCCAACCGGGTCTCGTCGGCACGATCAGCGTGGAAAAGAGCGAGCATCTCTCACGCGAGCTCACCAAACGGGGCGTACACCACGAGGTGTTGAACGCCAAACAGCACACCCGTGAGGCTCACATCGTCGCCCAGGCCGGTCGCATCGGTGCTGTCACCGTGGCCACCAACATGGCGGGTCGAGGAGTCGACATTCTTCTCGGTGGAAACCCTGAAGGGCTGGCCCGACAAAAGGTCGTCAACGAGGGTTTCGATCCATTGACGCTCGAAGACGACTACGCATTGCCATTCGTCGAGGGAAGCATCCCGGCCGAGTTCGCAGAACAACGTGCGGCAGCACAAGCCCGTTACCAACAGTTGCTCGACGAGTTCACTGCAGAGTGCAAAGCAGAGGGCGACCACATCCGAGAACTCGGCGGACTGTATGTGCTGGGCACCGAGCGACATGAGAGCCGTCGAATCGACAACCAGTTGCGCGGTCGTTCAGGTCGACAAGGTGACCCTGGTGAAAGTCGTTTCTATCTCAGCCTCGACGATGAATTGCTGCGTCTCTTTGCAACTGGTGCCCTGAGTTGGGTGATGGGGCGAGCTCTGCCAGACGATGAGGCAATCGAAGCCAAGATGGTCACCAAGGCAATCGAGCGTGCCCAAACCACCGTCGAGCAGCGCAACGCCGAGATTCGCAAGAACGTGCTCAAGTACGACGAGGTCATGAATGAGCAGCGCAAGGTCATCTACATGCGTCGTGACCAAATTCTTGAAGGTGTCGACCTCAAGGCTGCTGCCATGGAATATCTGGCAGAGGCAGTCGACTCGCTGATCGACACATACTGCGTGTCGGAAGCCGACGACGAGTGGGACCTCGACGGTCTCACCACCGAGTTGCGCTCGTACTGGCCCGCAGTCGTCTCTATCGAGCAGTTGGACGACTGTGCCGACACTGACGCCATGTACGACCTCGTCATGGCAGATGCTTCAGCGCACTACTCACGTCGCGAGAGCGAACTGACATCAGACACGATGCGCGAGATCGAACGTCAGGTCATGTTGCGCATCATCGACCAACGTTGGCGTGAACATCTCGAAGAGATGGACTATCTCCAAGAGGGAATCAACTTGCGCGCCATGGGTCAAAAGGACCCGTTGTCAGAGTGGCAACGTGAGGGCTACGAGATGTTCGGGGCCATGATGAAGGGCATCGCGCAAGATTTCGTGCGCTACATCATGCACGTGCAAGTGGTCAGTGAAGACGAGCCTTCCGTCGTCGTACGCGATGTGCAAGAGACCTCGAGCGACAATGTCAGTACCGATGGGTTCCTCTCAGCTGCCGCGGCCGAAGGAGTCGACCCCGCGCTACTCGCCGCTCAGGCGGAGGCGCAACAGTCCGCAGTGCCGCGCACTGTTCGAAAAGACGAGGACGACTGGTCCAACACGCCAAGAAATGCTCCGTGCCCTTGTGGTTCTGGGCGAAAGTACAAGCAGTGCCACGGCGCTGCTTGAGGATCCTCCATGCGTGATTTCACCACCGATATTCGCGACGTGTCGCAACGTCTCAAGGATGCGAGTGCATACCTTCGCATCGATGCTCTGCGAGTTCGTATCGCTGAACTCGAGATAGAAATATCGAAACCCGACTTGTGGGACGACCAGGAACGCGCCAAGCAAGTCAACACCGAGTATTCGAACGTGAAGGGTGACATCGACGAGTATGAGTCACTGGCACGGGCCGTCGAGGACGTCGAAGTGCTCCACGAACTCGCCCGCGAAGAAGACGATTCTTCCCAAGAACCCGACATCGAGGCCGGTCTTGACGTGGTGTCGAGGCGGCTCTCCGTGCTCGAGATGCGCAGCTTGTTCACGGGTGAACACGACGAATCTGACGCCATCGTGCAAGTCAACGCCAAAGACGGTGGCGTCGATGCTCAAGATTGGACCGAGATCTTGTTGCGCATGTACTCGCGATGGGCAGAGCGCCGCGGGTTCACCATCGACGTCGACGATGTGAGCCAAGGAACAGAAGCTGGCATCTTGTCGGCCGAATTCACCATCAAGGGTCGTTACGCATACGGATTGATGACATCTGAACGTGGAACGCACCGACTGGTGCGTATCAGTCCGTTTGACAACCAGGGACGTCGGCAGACGAGTTTCGCGTTGGTGCAGGTGTGGCCGGTCATGGAGGCACCTGACGTCGACATCAACGAATCTGATGTGCGTATGGAAGTGTTCCGTGCATCAGGCGCTGGTGGTCAGCACGTCAACAAGACGTCATCGGCGGTGCGTCTCATTCATGAGCCGACCGGCATCGTCGCCACTTCGCAGGAAGAGCGCAGTCAGTTGCAGAAC
>DAIOTI010000103.1:0-5844 GCA_036752105.1 Ilumatobacteraceae bacterium
GTTCTGGCTGTTGATGAGATATTGGCCAACGAAACGCGCGATGGAACCACGCCAACCCTCACCACTGCCGAGAATGTTCGACCCCAACACAGGGAGCAACAACACCGAAGACGCGAAGATGATCGGCACGACTCCAGATTGATTCACCTTGAGTGGAATGTAGGTGTTCTGACCGCCATACATACGACGCCCGACCACGCGCTTGGCGAACTGCACAGGAATTCGACGCTGGCCAAGTTCCACGCGAACAACGGCGAACAAGATCGCAATTGACACCGCGATCAGCAGTGCGAACACCACGAACTTCTTGCTCTGCAGGATCGAGAAATAGCCATATGGAAGGCCGGAAACCACTGAGGCGAAGATGAGAACAGACATGCCGTTGCTGATGCCTCGCTGGCTGATGAGTTCTCCGAGCCACATGAGGAACGCAGTTCCGGCAACGAGTGACGGAATGACGAGCAACGCCTTCGGCATGAACGGATCGAGGAGTACCACGTCGGGTGCCTGCGCTGCAGCACCAAAGAACGCAGAACCATTGCCCTGACCGAAGATGAAGGTGAGGCCGGCACCTTGCAAGGTGGCGATGGCAATGGCGACATAACGGGTCCACTGAGTGATCTTGCGCTGTCCGACTGCTCCCATCTCCTGCCATTCCTGCAACTTCGGGATGACCACGTTCAGGACCTGCATGATGATGCTCGCCGTGATGTACGGCATGATGCCCATCGCGAAGATCGAGAATGAGCTGAATGCACCACCCGAGAACAAGTTCAAGAAGCCGAGCGCACCTTGAGTACGTGCAGATTCGCGCAACTGTGCGACTGCCGCGGCGTCGACACCGGGCACTCGGACGGCTGAACCGAATCGGTAGACCATGATGATCGCCATGGTGAAAAGAACCTTCTTGCGAAGATCCTCCACCTTGAAGATGTTCTTCATGTTTGCGAACACTGGCGACTCCCTCTGGATCGAGCGGCGACGTGGATGACAGCCGCTGAGATCAGCGGTTGGTGAACTGGTTGCCCTTGGCCGCAGGACGAACCTTGTGCGGCAACGGCAAGATAGTGACACTTCCGCCAGCGGCGACGATGGCCTGTTCGGCCGCCTTCGACACTGCATGAGCCGACACCTTCACCGGCTTGGTGATGGTGCCACGTGCAAGAACTTTGACGAGCGTGCCTTTGTGGGCAACGCCACGCTTCACGAGAATCTCGGGCGTGACTTCGCTCTCGCCGATCTCCTCGAGTGAATCGAGATTCACGGCGTAGTACTCGACGCGGAATGGGTTGTTGAAGCCCTTCAACTTCGGCACACGTTGCTTCAGTGGCATCTGTCCACCTTCGAAACCACGTGCAACGGTGTTACGCGCGTATTGACCCTTGGTACCACGACCTGCGGTCTTTCCGCCCTTACCACCGATACCGCGACCGACGCGCTTACGACGCTTGGTGCTCCCTGGTGCTGGTGCGAGTTCATCGACGCGCATGATCAGTTCTCCTCTACTTCGATGAGGTGCGGAACGCGCGAGATCATTCCCCGAATTTCGGGGCGATCAGGCAACGTGTTCGTGTCGCCGATCTTGGTCAAGCCGAGTGCGCGCAGTGTGCCGCGAGCCTTCGGCTTGTTGCCGATCTTCGAACGCTTGAGAGTGACTTTGAGTGTCTTCTCAGCCATGGTCAGTGTCCTCCACCCGAGGCGATCGCCTTCTGGCGCTCGTTGTAGGCCTTCAACATTCCCTTTGGAACGAATGAATCTGCGGGAATACCGCGACGCTTGGCGACGACATCGGGACGCTGCAATTGCTGCAGGCCAGCGATGGTTGCACGAGCAACGTTGATTGCATTTGCCGAGCCAAGTGACTTGGCGAGCACGTCGTGAATTCCGGCTTCTTCCAAGATGATGCGAGCTGCACCACCGGCGATGACTCCGGTACCAGGAGCGGCGGGCTTCAACAGCACGCGACCAGCACCAGAGATGCCTTCGATGGGATGGGTGATGGTGCTTCCGGCAAGTGCGACTGAGAACAAGTTCTTCTTCGCCTCTTCGGTGCCCTTCTGAATGGCCAACGGAACTTCCTTGGCCTTTCCGTAACCGAGACCGACGCGACCGTTGCCGTCTCCGACAACGACGAGAGCAGTGAACGAGAAACGACGTCCACCTTTCACAACCTTCGCAACGCGATTGATGTGAATGACGCGTGACTCACGCAATGCGCCCGGCTCGGGTGCTGTTACTGCTTGAAAGTTGCTCATCAGAACTCCAGTCCTGCTTCACGGGCGGCTTCTGCCGCTGCCGCCACGCGACCGTGGTACCGGTAGCCACCGCGGTCGAACACGACCTTGTTGACACCTGCAGCCTTGGCGCGCTGTGCGAGAAGTTTGCCCACCTGTGCAGCTGCCGACACTGTGGCGCCGCTCGATGAACGCATGTCAGCTTCGACGGACGATGCAGCAGCGACAGTGCGCCCTGCTTCATCATCGATGAGCTGCAAGTTGAAGTGCTTGTTGGTGCGGTGCACTGCAAGACGCGGGCGCTCTGCGGTGCCGTGGATCTTCTTGCGCACGCGACGGTGGCGACGAAGGCGGCCTTCGCGGCGGACCTTGGCGATGTTAGACATGACGACCTACCACTATTTCTTTCCGGCTTTGCCGGCCTTGCGAATGATGCGCTCGTTCACATAACGCACACCCTTGCCCTTGTACGGCTCTGGCTTGCGAATGGAACGGATGTTTGCTGCGACCTGGCCGACAAGTTCCTTGTCGATGCCCTTCACGATGACCTTCGTCTGCTGCGGCACGTCGAAAGTGATGCCTTCAGGTGCCGGAACGATGACTGGATGTGAGAAACCGAGCGCGAGGCGCAGGTTCTGACCCTGAGCTTCAGCACGGTAACCGACACCGACGATGTCGAGTTCTTTGGCGTAACCCTCGGTGACGCCCACCACCATGTTGTGGATGAGTGTGCGGGTGAGTCCGTGCATCGAGCGATTGATTCGATCGTCAGCAGGACGCGACACCGTGATGGTGCTGTCTTCCTTGGTGACGATGATGTCGCCAGGGATGTCGCGGGTCAGAGAACCCTTTGAGCCCTTCACAGTGACGGTGCGTCCGGCAATGGACACCTCGACACCTGAGGGGATAGTGATCGGTGCTTTTCCGATTCGTGACATGGTCAGTTCCTCTCGTTCACCACACGAAACAGAGCACTTCACCACCGACCTTGCGCTGACGCGCTTCACGGTCGGTCATGAGGCCCTGGCTGGTGGACAGGACGGCGACACCCAAACCACCGAGAACTCGGGGAAGGGTCTTTGAATTGCGGTACACGCGCAGGCCCGGAGTGGACACGCGCTTCACACCAGAGATGGTGCGTCGACGATCGTCGGAGTACTTCATAGAAATGGACAGCACGTTGCCCGGACCCTTCGGGTTCGGATTCACGCTGTAGTCAGAGATGTAACCCTCTTTCTTCAGCACTTCGGCAAGCGCCACCTTCTGCTTGGACGAGGGCATGTCGACCGTCTCACGCAACGACTGGTTGGCGTTACGGATGCGGGTGAGCATGTCGGCAATGGGATCAGTCATCATGATGCGTACCTCACCAACTTGCCTTCGTCAGACCTGGGATCTCACCGGCATGTGCCAGCTCGCGCAGACACACTCGGCAGAGACCGAACTTGCGGAACACCGAACGAGCGCGGCCACAGCGACGGCAACGCGTGTATGCGCGCACCTTGTACTTGGGCTTGGCGTTCGACTTGTTGATCAGAGACTTCTTGGCCATGTCTTCCTCACCTACTTCTTTCCACCGCGGGCACCAGGACGGCTCGAACGCTTCTTGCGTGATGCCGACCCTCCCTCGTTGCCCTTCTTGAAGGGGAATCCGAATGCGTCGAGCAACGCTTTGCCCTGCTCGTCGCTTGTTGCACTGGTGACGATGGTGATGTCCATGCCACGAGGTGCGTCGATCTTGTCGTAATCGATTTCTGGGAACACCGTCTGGTCGGCGAGACCGAAGGTGTAGTTACCACGACCGTCCCACGACATGGCCGGCAATCCGCGGAAGTCGCGGATACGCGGGATGGCCACGGAGATGAGGCGATCGAAGAATTCCCACATACGGTCGCCACGAAGTGTGACCTTGCAACCAATTGCTTGGTTCTCACGCAACTTGAAGTTGGCGATGGAGTCACGTGACTTGGTGACCACTGGCTTTTGACCTGCGATCAGCGTGAGGTCGGCGACTGCACCTTCGAGCAGCGACGGCTGCTGAGTGGCCTTGCCGACACCCATGTTGATGACGATCTTTTCGAGCGTGGGAACCTGCATCGGGTTGCTATATCCGTACTGACCCATGAGTGCAGTGCGAACATCGGTCGCATAGCGCTGCTTGAGTCGCGGAGCAGTGGTGGTTGTCATCAGACTTCCTCCCCTGTCTTCTTGGCGACGCGCACCTTCGTGCCGTCGGCGTTGACCTTGAAACCGACGCGCGTCGGCTTGCCCTTGCTGAGCAACATCACGTTCGACGCATCGATCGGCAGTTCCTTTTCGATGATGCCAGCCTGCTGCGTCTGTGAACGCGCCTTCGTGTGGCGCTTCACGGTGTTGACACCCTGAACGATCACTTTGTTGTCTTTGGGAAGAACTGACTCGATGACGCCCTTCTTGCCCTTGTGCTTGCCTGCGATGACAACCACTTCGTCGCCTTTACGCAACTTCATGTCACAACACCTCCGGTGCGAGCGAGACAATTCGCATGAACTTCTTGTCACGCAGCTCACGACCGACTGGTCCGAAGATACGTGTTCCACGCGGCGTGAGGTCATCTTTGATGAGAACAGCGGCGTTCTCATCGAAACGAATGTATGAACCGTCGGGGCGACGCTTCTCTTTCTTGGTGCGCACGACGACACAACGGACGACTTCGCCCTTCTTGACGCCGGCGCCAGGAATTGCGTCCTTCACGGTTCCGATGAAGACGTCGCCGATCGAGGCGTAACGGCGACGTGTGCCGCCGAGCACCTTGATGACGAGCACTTCACGTGCACCGCTGTTGTCCGCGACGCGGAGACGGGACTCTTGCTGGATCACTTTGCACGCTCCAGAACTTCGACGACGCGCCAGCGCTTGGACTTTGACAACGGGCGGGTCTCCATGACGCGCACCTTGTCGCCCACTTGGACGTCGTTTGTCTCGTCGTGTGCGTACAACTTCTTGGTGCGCAACACGAACTTGTCGTACTTGGGGTGACGAACGCGCTCGACGACGGCGACAACGGCGGTCTTGTCCATCTTGTTGGACACGACGACACCATCGCGCACCTTGCGCGTCGTGCGTTCGGCAGATGTGGTTTCTTCAGCCATCTGTGTGCTCACTTCCCTGCTGCCTCGGCCGCGGCGATTTCACGCTGGCGGATGAGTGTGTTGATGCGTGCGATCTGACGACGTACGTTGCGCAACTCGGCGGTGTTTTCGAGCTGGCCAGTGGCGTTGCGGAATCGCAGATTGAGTGCTTCCTGCTTGGTGGCGCGCAGCTCGGAAACGAGCGTTGCGAGGTCCAGGTCGCGAAGGTCATCGAGTGAACGAGTCATCGTTGTCTCCTTCTCAGATCGGCTCGTCGCGTGTGATGACGCGAGCCTTGATGGGGAGCTTCTGCACGGCACGCTCGAGAGCGGACTTTGCAATCTCCGGGGTTGGATACGACAGTTCGAACAACACTCGACCAGGACGCACGACTGCGACCCACAACTCGGGGTTGCCCTTTCCAGATCCCATGCGAGTTTCCGCAGGCTTCTTGGTGACCGGCTTGTCGGGGAACACGTTGATCCAGACCTTGCCACCAC
>DAIOTI010000104.1:0-5814 GCA_036752105.1 Ilumatobacteraceae bacterium
CCGACAATGTGTGGCGCGAGAACCGCGGATGGGGCGGAGTGGCCGACAAGGTCCTCGAGCCACCGACCGACCTGTTCCGGAAGCACATCTTCGGTTGTTTCTTCGACGATGCGTTCGGCTTGAAGAACATCGAGTCCATCGGCGTCGACAACGTAACGTATGAGAGTGATTATCCCCACTCTGACAGCACATGGCCACATACCGCCAAGATCGCCGAAGAGCAGACTGCTGATCTTCCCGATGACATCGTCTACAAGGTGCTGCGAGGCAACGCCATCAAGATGCTCGGTATCACGCACCTCTCCTGATGCGCGCTGATCTTGAGTTTGGCACCATTGCCAACCTCGTTCGGCAGAACGCCACGCGTTTTGCCGACCTTGAAGCTGTCGTCGACGACGAAAAGCGACTCACATATCCGCAATTGAACGACGCAGTTCGTGAAGCTGCTCGTTCGTACATCGCATGCGGAATTCAAAAAGGTGACCGAATCTCGATCTGGGCGCCGAACATCTGGGAATGGGTCGTTGCCGCACTCGGCGCAGTGACCGTGGGCGGTGTACTCGTTCCACTCAACACCAGATTCAAAGGCGAAGAAGCTGCGTACATCTTGTCGCGTAGTCGTGCTCGCATGTTGCTGTGCGTCAACGGCTTTCTCGGAAACGACTATGTCACCTGGCTACGAGGCGCAGACACACCGACTCCGTCGGTCGAACAAGTCGTCGTCTTGCGTGGCGATGCTCCGGAAGGAACGATCGACTGGCAACAGTTCCTGGCGTTGGGCAAAGACATCCGCGATTCCGAGGTTGATGCCCGCATCGACGCATTGTCACCAGACGACCTCTCCGACATCTTCTTCACGAGCGGTACGACAGGTCGCCCGAAAGGCGTGATGACGAATCACGCTCAGAACATTCGGGTGTTCGATGATTGGTCCCAGACGGTCGGCGTCGTTCGCGGCGATCGATTCCTCATCGTCAATCCGTTCTTCCACACCTTCGGCTACAAGGGCGGAATACTCGGTTGTCTCATCCGTGGTGCGACCATCATTCCGGAAGTGGTGTTCGACGTGCCAACCGCACTTCGTCGCATCGCTGCTGAGAAGGTGTCGATGCTCCCTGGGCCGCCGACCTTGTTCCTGTCCATCCTGAATCATCCAGAGCGCGACAATTTCGACCTCTCAAGTCTGCGTCTGGCCGTCACAGGTGCTGCTGCGGTACCAGTCGAAATGTTGCGGCGCATGCGCGAGGAACTCACTTTCAAGACAATCATCACGGCATACGGACTCACCGAGTCGTGCGGCACCATCAGCATGTGCCGAGCCGACGACGACTACGAGACCATCTCCCTCACGAGTGGCCGCGCGCTCATCGACGTCGAAGTCAAGATTGTCGACGATGATTTCAACGAAGTTCCACGCGGCGAAGCTGGTGAAATCGTGTGCCGTGGGTACAACGTCATGCAGGGATACTTCGAAGACGAAGCAGCGACCGCTGAAGCAATCACCGCGGATGGCTGGTTGCACACTGGTGACATCGGCACCATGAACGACCGGGGCTACATCAACATCACCGACCGCAAGAAGGACTTGTTCATCGTCGGTGGCTTCAACGCCTATCCAGCAGAAATCGAGAACTACCTGCTCGGACATCCCGATATCGCCCAAGTGGCCGTCATCGGAGTTCCAGACGAACGTCAAGGAGAAGTCGGTTGGGCGTTCGTGACGGCGCGCCCCGGCTCGACCATCGACCCAGATGAAGTAGTGGCATGGAGTCGCGAACGAATGGCGAACTACAAGGTTCCGCGACGGGTGGTGGTGCTGGAAGTCCTCCCCACCAACCCGAACGGCAAGGTCACCAAATTCGAGTTACGCGACCTAGCCGCCAAGTTTTCGCAATAACAAGTCGACTCGTTCTCGAGCTGGTGGCCAGCGCCGATGTTCCCCTACCGCTCTAGACGGTGCCACGACTAACCTCTCGGTTCATGCGGGGGATCATCTACAACGGCACCACTACTGAACTAGTCGACGGCATCAAACTTCGGGAACCAGGACCGCGCGATGTCATCGTGCGTATTGCGGCAGCCGGTCTGTGCCACAGCGATGTGAGCTACATGAACGGTTTGTATCCGGTGCCATCGCCAGGAGTGTGCGGCCATGAAGGTGCAGGAATCGTCGAGCGTGTGGGAGATGCAGTCACGCATGTGAAGCCAGGTGACCACATCGCCATTGCGACACTGTCAGCGTGCGGCATGTGCCCCCCATGTGCATCGGGTCGCCCCACCGCTTGTCGTGCGACCCTCGGCAATGCCACCCAGCCGTTCACCTATGAAGGTGACTCCATCTGGAACTTCGCAGGTGTGTCGACATTCGTCGAACAGACCGTCGTCCGTGACATCCAATGCATCAAGCTTCCGGACGATGTCCCGTTGTCGTCCGCCGCAATTGTCGGCTGTGGCGTCATCACTGGAATGGGTGCCGTGTTCAACCGCGCGAACGTGAAACGTGGACAAAGTGCTGCGGTGTTCGGAGTCGGCGGTGTCGGCTTGAACGTCATCCAAGCCCTGAAAGTTCAGGGGGCAGAAAAGATCATCGCCATCGACACCGTGCCCGAGAAAGAAGCGCTTGCACGCAAGTTCGGTGCGACGCACTTTCTTGACGGTAAGCGCGAAGACATCGTCGATGCCATCACTCAGATCTGTCCTGCAAGTGAATCCGTGGTTCGCGGACCATTCAACGCAGGAGGCGTCAACTGGGCGTTCGACTGTGTCGCACACCCGACCGTCACTTGGAATGCACTCGAGTCGCTGGAGTGGGAAGGCAACGTCGTCGTCATCGGTGTCGCCTCACAGACCGCGGAGTTCAAAGGTCTGTATGGGCGACTGACGCAGGTCGACCGCGGCATCATCGGATGCCGCTATGGCAGTTCGTCACCGCACCGAGACTTCCCGTACATCATGAACTTGTATCGCTCTGGACAGGTGTTGCTCGATGAACTCGTCACTGCAGTGCGTCCCATCGACAAGTGGCAAGACTCGATTCACGAAATGGAGACCGGGGCCGTCGCTCGCGGTGTCTTGTCGTTCTAGTCGTCACGTCGCAGTTCGACCACAGCAATTCATCGACGAATCATGCCTGTTCCGTCTGTTCCCATTCGTGGAGACTTCGAGAACCTTCTTGACTTGTTCGATGAGGTCTTGAGAGTCGCACCAGAGGTCGAGGCCTACGTTCAACCGTCTGCAAGCGGCGTGACATCGCGGATGACATTTCTCGAGTGGGCGACTCGGGCAGACGCACTTGCCGGCTGGCTCGACGACAGAGGTGTCAAAAAAGGTGACGTCGTCGGAATTCGTCTGCCGAGCTGCATCGACTACGTGGTCGCGTACCAAGCAATCACCAGAGTCGGAGCCATTGCAACTGGAATCAACCCCCGTTACGGACAAGGAGAAGTCGAACACATCGTCAATCGGTCGAAACCTGTCCACATCTTCGACGGGCCGCTTCCCGAAGTAACCGGAGGCGATCCATTCCGGCGAAGGGTGACCTTGTCCCATGATGACCCGATTGCGATTGTATGGACTGGCGGGACGACGGGATACCCGAAAGGCGCGTGGTTCGACCATCGGTGCCTCGAAGCCATGACCGGTGGTGCTGGCGACCTCTCACACGTCGGTGACCGACGACTGTCACCGCTTCCCTTCGCGCATGTCGGTGCGATGACCCGATTGTGGGATGAGCTCATGCACGTCATCACGACGATCATCGTTCCGTCTCCATGGACTGCTGAAGGTGCGCTCGCTGCGATCAACGATGAACGCGTCACGGTCAGCCAAGGCGTGCCGACGCAATACCGCATGATGTTCGATCACCCCCGGTTCGCTGAAACTGATGTCAGTCATCTGCGCGTTGCCGGCATCGGTGCAGCACGAATTCCACCAGAGCTTGTCATCGAGATGCGAGAGAAACTCGGGTGCAATGTGTTGGCGCGCTACACGAGCACAGAAGCCTGCGTGTCGACAGGCACCAGCATCAACGACGACATCGACACCATCTGCAACACCGTCGGCAAACCGAGTGCTGCCGTGGAACTTCGGTTGGTGCACGAGGACGGTCATGCCTGCGAGCAGAGCGAAGTGGGGGTCGTGCAACTGCGTAGCCGCGCAATGATGCGCGGCTATTGGAAAGACGAAGAACGCACGCGCGAGGCCTTTTCTTCGGACGGCTTTCTCATCACTGGTGATCTCGGGTTCGTGGACCCGAAGGGCGACCTCCATCTCGTCGGTCGAAACACCGAGATGTTCATTCGCGGTGGCTACAACGTGTACCCCGTCGAGATCGAGAATCTTCTCGGTGCTCACCCCGACGTGGCCGCTGCGGCGGTGGTGGGCGCGAGCGTCGACGACCGGCTCGGCGAGATCGGAGTGCTGTTTGCAGTACCCCGCCCTGGGACCACCCTCACGCTGGAATCCGTGCGCGACCACGTGAGAGCGTCACTAGCCAGTTACAAGGCACCTGATGTGCTGGTCTGCGTGACCGAACTTCCGCTGACCTCGCTCGGCAAAGTAGACAAGAAGCAACTTCAACCGCTCGCAGACAAGGAGGCGGCCGCGTGGCAGCGATAGAGGGACTCATCGACACGACAGGCAAGACACTGTGGGAACTCATCGAAGAGCGTGCTGCCGCCACTCCCGGCAAGCGCATGGCCGTCGATGAAGCAGGTCGCACCATCTCCTACGGAGAGTTTCGCGACTGGTGTCTGCGAGTTGCAGCTGGCTTCTACGACAAAGGTGTGCGCGAAGACTCGCGTGTGTCGTGGATCCTCCCGTCACGATTCGAATCACTGGTGCTCGCAGGGGCGCTGGCGCGCCTCGGCGCAATTCAGAATCCGATTCTCCCGATTTATCGAACTCGCGAAGTCGGGTTCATAGCCAAGCAGAGCAAGTGCGAACTGATGGTCGTACCGAACGTGTTTCGCGGATTTGAATACCCACCGATGGCACACGAAGCAGTTGCGGGCCTCGGAACAGAAATTCTCGTTGCCGACCCCGGACTTCCAGAAGGTGACCCGTCGATACTTCCGCCGTTCAATCCGAAGTTCGAGGCTTTGCGATGGCTGTTCTACTCGTCGGGAACGACTGCTGACCCGAAAGGCGCGATGCATTGCGATCGTTCGATGAGTGCGGCGAACACAGGCATGCAGTGGAGCATGGAAGTGGGACCTGACGACAAGGCAGCCGTGGTGTTCCCCATCACTCACGTCGGCGGACTCGTGTGGATGTTCAATGCCATGCAAACCGGCGTCGAACTGCTCATGGTCGAGACGTTCAACGCTGATCAAACTCCTGAATGGCTGGGCAAGAACGGTGTCACCTGCGCAGGTGCTGGCACCGCGTTCTGGCTGATGTATCTCAACAAACAACGTCAATTGCCAAAGGGCGAGAAGTTGTTCCCCCATGTCCGCATTTTCAACGGGGGTGGTGCTGCGAAACCGAAATCACTTCATTACGAAATGGTCGAGGCCTTTGGCGCACCACTCATCAACGGTTGGGGCCTCACTGAAACCCCCATCAACATCATGGTGCACGTCGACGATGCTGACGTGAAGAAGGCAGAGACAGACGGCCGCCCGTGCCCCAACGTTCTCGTGCGCACAGTGGCAGACGGCAAGGAGACTGCTCGCGGAGTCGAAGGTGAATTGCGCGTCAAAGGTCCGCAGTTGTTCATGGGCTACCTCGACTCGTCCCTGAATGCAGACGCATTTGATGAAGACGGTTGGTTCCGCACCGGTGACCTCGGCGTCATCGACGAGGACGGCTACA
>DAIOTI010000105.1:0-5798 GCA_036752105.1 Ilumatobacteraceae bacterium
CCTCACGAGTGCTGCAGGCCGGGGCCGTGAGCGACAAGACGGCGCAGACGACGAATGATTGAAACTTCTTCATGGGAACCCCCTGAGGGAATAGTAGTGAGGCTCTCCCAAGCGACTCACCACCATCTGACGGCTACTGCCTCGCCGAAGTTCCCGACCGAATTGACAAAAAACAAGTCCCGGAAAGCCTCACGACCCCGACCGGGATAGTGGGGCCACCACTACTGTGTCCATACCGGCACGACGTCGGTGGTGGTCGATCAGGGAGTACGAAAATGAGCGCATTGAAGGTCGGTGCTTTCTTCTTCGGAGGCGTCGAAATGACCGATGCGGGCGCCGGCAAACCCGACCCGATGGACCGCTTCTTCACCAATGACCAGTGCTGGGATGCGACACAGAAGTACGTCGACGCGGCAATCGAAGCAGACCGCCTCGGATACGACAGTTTCTGGACGACCGAGCACCACTTTCAGTACGAGGGCTACGAAGTCATTCCGAACGGAATCCTCATCTCGATGTGGATCGCCGCAAAGACAAAAAATCTACGTTTCGGGGCGATGTTCAATGTGATTCCGCAGTGGAACCCACTTCGCCTCGCCGAAGACTTCGCGACTTTGCACAACTTGTCTGGTGGACGCGCCATCCTCGGAGCGGGTCGCGGAACAGTCCCTCGCGAAATTCTTCATCTGAACAACGACAACATCTCAATCGGCTCGTACGACAATCCCGAGGCCATGCTCGACGACCAGCGCAACCGTGAGTGGTTTGAAGAAGCGATGGAAGTCATCCGAATGGCTCTGTCGCAAGAGAAGTTCTCTTTCACAGGGAAGTTCTTCTCGTATCCGGTACCGGGCATTCCTGACCGTGGCGCAACCGTCACGCATTTGACACTCATTCCACGACCCATCTATCCGTATGAAATCTGGCAACCGATCACCAGCCCCGGAACGCTCGAGTACGCACCGGTGGTCGGCCACAGTGCAGTGTTCTGGAATCAACACCCCACTTTCATCAAGCGTCTCTGGGATCGCTACGGCGAACTGCACGATGCGACACATGGAACATCGCTGAAGCCTCACGAAAAGCGCATGTTCGTCGTCGCGACGCGCATCGAAGACACCTATGAAGAAGCAGTGCGCACCGCACGAAATGGTCACGACGAGTTCTGGAAATTCCTCGGGCCGTACGGCTGGAGCCGCGGATACATGGGAGCGGATGGAAAGCCGATCGGCCCAGGACACATTCCGACTCTTGACCAGTCCATCGAGAACTCGACGATCCTTCTCGGAACGCCTCAACAAGTCGCCGAGCAAGTGCAGAATCTGAAAGACCTCCTCGGATTCGAATATCTGACGATTTTCCCGCACCTCATCGGCGACACCTACGACAAGGCCGTCGAGCAGATGGCGCGATTCAAGGAAGAAGTCGAACCACTCATCTCCTGATGTGCGCGAGCGTCATCAGACGCGAAGAGACATCAGCGCATCAAGCAAACTCGGTGTTGCTGCAACGATGGGTGAACAGCGCTCTTCAGGGTTGACGTGTATCAACTCACGTCCGTCCGCCTCGCCGATCGCACAGCCTGCCTCACGACATATGAGCAGTGAAGCGGCGTAATCCCAGACACCATGGTCGAAAAGGTCCACGTAACCATCAAGACCACCTTTCGCCACCAAACACAAGTCGAGAGCAGCCGCTCCGAACACTCGTGCCTGGCGCCAACCACCATGGCCTGACGGTGTGCCGTTAAAACCGACGATGGCATCTGAGGGCTTGGTGCAAGATGACGAGCGAATTGGCATTCCGTCGCACAACGCTCCGCGGCCGCGAACAGCCGAGAAGCGCAGTTCGCTACCCGATTGTTCAGCCACTAGAGCAACTCGCAATCCGTCACGATCGACAGCACACAGTGCGGTCGCGTACCAGGGAATTCCCTTGGCAGCATTGGAAGAGCCGTCGAGTGGATCGACGATCACCAACAGATCATCAGCTTCCAGCGGCCAGGTCACACGCGCCGCACCACTTTCTTCAGAGAGAATCTGAACACCAGCAGCGGTCAACATGTCGACGACGACGTCATCGACAAGCACGTCAGCCGTGTACTGCCCATCACGTTCACCAGACAATGACCAGTCGTCATTTTCATCGAGAACGTCGGCTGCGGCATCGGCCACATCATGGAAGAACGACAGAATCGCCGAGTCGTCCGATGCGGCAGTAAGTGGGAACACGACCAAACGGTAGTGTCGCATTGTGGCTGTCATCGACATAGCTGGTTTCGTGGCCGACTTGAAGAGCCACGCCATCGACCATGGGTTCCACGTGCACGATGAACGCCACTTTGTGGAAACGTACTCGCTTCGTCAGCTGTGGGAAGTGGACGTCCACCCGGAGGAAGCGTGCAACGGGCCCATTGATCTTCACCTGAGCCTCGAAGTGGACCCACGCATGCTCTTTGCCTTCGAAGATGCGGTCCTCGCACTCGACGACCCCGATGCCGACGCTCCGACGGAGCACACTTTTCCGCTTGTCTTCACGTGGTCGTTACCGCCACTGCCAGCTCCTCCGGATTTGCTCATTCTTGCCACAGAACTCGCCGGGGTCGGCGGAACAGAACTGCCAGTCGAAGTATCTGCCATCGATAGTTTCCACAGCGTCACCGATGCACCTGAGCGAAGCCTCAACATGGTCGCTCGCGTTCCCATCACATTGGCAAGCGTGTATCGCCCTGCTGACGATGCTCTCTGTGCCGTGCTCGACAAATGTCGCGATGTCAGTCTCGACTTGTTGCGGCGCGCACCCTCTTGGCTCGGAGAAGACCCAAATTTCTAAGCTAGAACTGTCGGCATTCGCACTTGTGCACAGATGCCGGTGCCATCGGAGTGAGCTGCGCGTAGTTCGGCATGGCCACCGCTGGCTGTGGCAAGTTGTTGAACAATTGCGAGACCCAAACCGCTTCCGCCGTCATTTTCTCTGTTTGCTCCACGCCAGAAACGCCCGAATGCGCGCTCACGCTCCTCTTCTGTCAAACCTGGACCTTCATCGATGACGCTGACAATGACGTCATAGCCATCACGCGCAACTTCGAGTCTTACGGTCGAGCCTGCCGGTGCGACCGAAAGTGCGTTGTCGATGAAATTGTCGATGATTTGCTCGAGCGCTCCATCAAGAGCGCGGCATTTGAGACCAGCCGGAACGTTCATTTGCAGGTCGACACCCTTCTCGCCAGCAAGCGGCGCCCACATATCGTGTCGCGAAGTCATGAGCTCGGGCACATCGACCGTGACAATGCGCGAGATGCCCCCCTCGAGTCGTGCCAGAACTAGTAGTTGTTCCACCAATGACTGAAGTCGGTCTGTTTCTGCCCTGCTCGCTTCAAGGTCGTCTTCGAGAGCCGGCGATACGCCAGTCGTCAGAGACTGGGCATGCTCAAGACGTAGCCGCAGAGCCGTCAGCGGTGTGCGTAACTGATGCGACACTTCACCGGCGAATGCTTTCTGATGTTCGAGGTTCTCAGAGAGTCGGCCTGCCATGACGTTGAAAGAGCGAGCAAGGTCGCGCACTTCCGGGGGGCCGACCGAGTCGTCTGAACGAGCATCCAGATCTCCTCCTGAGAGCTTTTCCGTGAGCTGTTGTAATCGTCGAAGGGGCCGAGAAAACGCGTCAGCGAGCAAGAACGCTGCTGCGACAGCGACAAGCAGAGAAACAACTGCGACTGCCATGATGCCCGCCAGTCGCTCGCGTACTTCTCGGTCTACAGCGGACTTCGGATACGAAAGACGCACCACGCCGTGCACTTCATCGCCCGACACCACAGGCACTGCCACATAGACCAATTCTTGGGCCAAGGTGCGCGAGTCTCGCTCTCCCACCTGTGGCGTCCCACCGAGTGCTCCGGCGATCTCCGGCCGGTTTGAATAGTTCTCTCCCAATTCGATTGCAGGATCGGTGGAAGCGACAGCAAGACCCGCCTCGTTCGTGATGACGACGAGTGCAGTGCTTCGGGATTTGTACTCGTTCACTATCGGCTCGAGCGACGTGATCACCTCGCCGACCGAGGGGCTGAGTGTTGCATCAGCACGCGCAGCGAGAAGAAAGGCGTCTCGCTCTAGTGCAGTGGTCAGTCGATCGCGTTCGACCCGAGCGAGGTATGACACGAGCGGCACATCTTGAACGACCAGCAACAGCAAGGTGAGGCCGACAAATGCAGCGGTGAGTCGTTTTCTCATCGACGATCCTTCATCGAGGAGGCTCGACCAATTTGAAACCGACTCCGCGCACGGCTTGGATCCAGTCGGGGTGGCCGAGCTTCTTTCTGATGGCAGCAACGTGCGCGTCGAGCGTCTTGGTGGTGCCGTACCAGTTGATGTCCCACACATGTTCCATGATGTCGGTTCGCCTGAACACGACTCCTGGTTCGTCGGCCAGATATGCGAGCAGGTCGAACTCTTTTGTCGTCAGCTCGATAGGGAGTCCGTCAACCATCACCTCACGTGTTCGTTGGTCGACGACGAGGCGCGTCAATTCAGATGATGATGTCGACACAGGGTCAGGCGCACCTCGCCGCGTGACCGCCCTGAGTCGTGCGCTGAGTTCGCGAATGCTGAATGGCTTGACGACGTAGTCGTCAGCCCCCAACTCAAGACCTAGAACACGGTCGAGTTCATCGCCTCGAGCGCTGATGATGACGATGGGGACAGACGAGGTCTCTCGTATTGCTTTGCACACGTCGAGGCCATCTTGATCAGGAAGGCCCAAGTCGAGAAGTACGACATCTGGATGCCCCATTCCGAGGGCATCCAGCGCGGCCCCACCCGAGGACACATGCGCCACCTCAATGCCAGTCGAGGACAATGCAGCGACGACAGATTCAGCGATTGATTTGTCATCTTCGACCAACAGCACTCTCACGCCTCCATTCTGGCGAACTGCGACCACTGGCAAACCCTCATTGGGTCAATGTCCACATTTTTGGATGTTTCTTGGATGTCAGGCGGTCGAACCTTGACTCGCCGTCTCTTACGGTGAAGCCATATGAAGACCACCACCTTCCTCTCACTCGCCGGAATTGCAGCTGCCGCCGGTACTGCCTTCGCATTGAATTCCTCGGTTCTCAATACGACCAACGCTTCTCCGCTTTCCAGTTCGGTCATCAGCAACGAAAGTGCTGGCGCTGCGACTGTCGCCGAGAACCCGATCACCGATCAGACCGTTGTTGGACAGGTGCAGGCCACTTCAGTCGGTTCATCAGTGGGCATTCCAGATGTCGGTGATGTCATCGTTTCTGGAAATGGCAGCAACTTTCAGATTGTCGAGGCACTTCCGAAGGAAGGCTGGAAGGCAGAACGGGTGATGAATGAGGGTCCACGACCAAAGATGCACTTCACCAACGGAACGTCTCGCGTCGAGGTCGAAATCGTTCCACAAGCAGATGGAACTGCAAGCGTTGTAGCCACCCCCGACGATCGTTCTGGAACTTCGGCCACGCCCTCTGTATCGCTTCCACCTGCAGGATCCCCCGTGGTGACCATTGCTCCGATTCCCGGCACGAAGCCGTCCATTCCAGGTTCCCTTCGCGATGACGACGATGACGATGATCATCGCGGGGAGCATCACGATGACGACGATGACGACGACGACGAGGACGAGGACGACGACGACTGAAAGTGGGCCAGGCAGGGCTCGAACCTGCGACCAAGGGATTATGAGTCCCCTGCTCTAACCAACTGAGCTATGGGCCCGCGGGTCGAACCGTGGGACGGTCCAACTGGCTCCGGGGGTGGGGCTCGAACCCACGA
>DAIOTI010000106.1:0-5787 GCA_036752105.1 Ilumatobacteraceae bacterium
ACCAGCGCTTCGGCTTCATGATCCCCCCAAAGCGGTCGACAGGTGCCGACCTCAGAGTGAGGCTAACTCACGAATTGTTGACGCAATTCCCGTTTCAGGATCTTGCCGGATGGGTTGCGCGGAATCGCAGCCACGAACTCCACCTTCACCGGCATCTTGAACCGAGCGAGTTTTCCTTCACAATGCTCTATGACGGCCTTCTCTGTCAGTGCTTCATCCTTCTTCACCACGACGGCAAGAGGTGACTCGCCCCACTTGTCGGACGGAATTCCGATGACGGCAGCATCGCCCACACCCGGGCACGACAAGATCACGTTTTCCACCTCTGCGGGGTACACGTTCTCTCCACCAGAGATGATCATGTCCTTCAGACGATCTTTGATGTAGATGAAACCGTCTTTGTCGCGGATGGCGACATCACCACTGTGGAACCAGCCGTCACGAATTGCCTCAGCGGTTGCTTCCGGACGGTTCCAGTAACCCAGCATGATGTGGTCACCCTTGATGACCACTTCACCTGCCTCGTCGACGTCGCACTCTTCACCGTCGGGACGCACGACTTTCACTTCGGTGTGGAAGTAGGAACGGCCTGTCGAGCCTGCGTGCGAGATTGCGTCTTCCGGCATCGTGATACATGCCGGGCCGCACGTCTCGGTGAGGCCGTACACCTGATGAATGGAGATGCCCATCTCTGCGTACATCTCGATGACCGACACCGGCACTGGAGCTGCACCACTCAACAGCCAACGCAAGTTGGGATACTTGTGTTTGCTCGGGTCGTACACGAGCTTCATGAACTGCAGCATCGCCGGCACCATGAGTGCATTCGAGATGCGCTCTTTCTCGATGATCTCCCAGATGGCATTCGGATCGAAAGACTTCACCAACACATGTGCGAGCCCACGGTATGCGGTTGCAATCGCCGGAGTGAGTGCACCGACGTGGAACATCGGCATCGGATTCAGATACCGGTCACTCGACGCAAAGTCGCTGCACGCATTCAGCGTGATGAGAGCAGCCATTTGAGTGCGATGTGAATGCATCACGCCCTTCGGCAACCCGGTGGTTCCCGAGGTGTACATGATGTAGAGCAAGTCGTCACCCATTGCCGTCACCGGTGGGTTCGCTGTCGATTTACCGCTCGCATAATCGGCGTGATTCACCGCAAATGCAGGCTGCGATTCTTTTGAACCGACGTGAATCCACTGGCGAACGTCGGTCTTGTCGCCACGTGATTGCAACTCGACGACGCTTGGGGCGAACTCTTCGCCCGCCACCAACACAGTCGAGCCCGAGTCCTTCAGAATGAATTCCAGTTCGTCGGGCACGAGACGCCAGTTCAACGGAACAATGACGCCACCGATCTTGGCGATGGCAAAAAACGTCGTGAGGAACTCGGTCGAGTTCATGACAAGAAGTGCGACGCGGTCGCCTTTCTTGACACCGGACTCCAACAGTGCATGCGCCACTTTGTTGGTCTCGGCATTCAACTGCGCAAAGGTGAACCGCTTGTCCTGGGCGACATCAAAGAGCGCCTCCAGGTCTGGGGTGATTTCCGCGCGCTTGGTGAGGATGTAACCGATGTTGTCGTTCATGATGACATGGTGCCACAGGTCACACACGGGTTCTAACTGTGCGTCAAAGACGTCAGCGGAATGGGGTTGCCACCGCGTCGAAGTAGCGCGCCAGCGTGTGTGAACGCTCTTCAGCCGTGTTCCCAACGGTGAAATCAGGGACGCACACTTCGTCAAATCCGGCCTCGCGATAGCGGTCGACCACGTCTTGTAGCTCCCCCACATTGCCAATGACAGCCCGATCGGTGGGCATGATGGCACGTAATTCCGCAGCTTTCTTGTCATCGTCGACGAGAAACACCAAAGCCTGCACGGTCTTGTGCACCGATGCCGGGTCACGGCCGACGCTCTCGCAAGCTTGTTCGAGTCTTTTCAGCACAGCTCCTGCTGATTCCGGTGACCCCCAGGTATTCCATTCACTGGCCCAACGCGCAGTGAGCTTCAACATGCGAGGCCCGCCCGTACCAACGAGTAGTGGCAGTGGTGACTGAACCGGTTTGGGTTCACATGGTGCATCGGTGATGGAGAAATGTCGACCAGAAAAAGTGACACGCTCTTCACTCAACAGTCGAACAATGATCTCGATTGCTTCTTCGAACCGATCCACACGCTCTTTGGCATCGAAGAGATCGATGCCGTATGCACGGTGCTCATTCACTTGCCAGCCGGCTCCGAGACCGAGAACGAATCGACCACCACTCACACGGTCAAGAGTTGCCGCACGATTGGCGAGTACGGCCGGGTGATGAACAGTGGTGGGTGCAACGAGTGAACCGAGTCGCACCTTCGATGTCACCGCGGCCAGAGCTGTGAGCACTGTGAAGCACTCATGAAAATCGCCGCCCACGGTGGTGCCATCGTCGGTGTTCGGCATGTAGTGGTCGGCGTACCAGATGCCGTCCCACCCTTGCTTCTCGAGTGATGCCACGAGGCTCTTCACTTCCTCCCATGGACGACTCGAGTTCGGCCACACGGAAAATTTCATGGCGTCAGAACTTCTTCAGAGGGTTACCGTGCACATGCGTGCTCAGATCACCGATTAGTTGCATCTCCATCAGACGTTCGGCAAATAGCCAGACACCATCGAGTTTGTGCACCTTGTCATGATAAGTGCCGGCCACGACCGGATGCAGTGGCCCGCCGGGACCTTGATGCAACACCTGCACATAACTCTTGCAGGACCCCGACGACCCGTCTTCGTCGACGTCGATCAGCACATTGGTGATCATGTGTCGAGTCCGAGGAACACCGTCGTACAAGATCACCGTCTTGTGCAGTAGCTCGCGTACTGCCGCTGCACCGGTGACACCTCTTCCCTTGAAGGGACCATACGCACCGTCGGCACCGAACAGTGCCGCGACATCATCGAGTCGACCTTCATCGATTCCTGCACAGTACGCAGTCAACAATCGATAGATGTCTTCGCGAATCTGATGAACATCCATGAGTCACAACCCCAGAAATGAGCCACCGTCACATACGACGGTCTGTCCGGTCACGTAACTCGAGTCATCGCTAGCCAGAAAGAGCGCCACTGAACCGATGTCCTTGGTGATGTCGCCGACTCGACCAAGTGGTGTTCGTGCTTCGATGGCATCTTTCAACGCCGGATTACGTTCAAAAGCAATTGCCAAGGCAGGGCTGCCTGCCACGGGTGCAATGCAATTCACAGTGATTCCCTCTGGCCCCCACTCGCGCGCCAGGCTCTTGGCAATCGCCCTTTCGGCGGCTTTCGCAGGTGAATACAACGCGATGTTCGCACTTCCCTCTACCCCAGAAGGCGAGGTGATGAGGATGAGACGACCACCACCTTTCCCTGTTCCGCGACGCGACGACTCTCGTAAATGTGGGTATGCCGCCCGCGCGGAGAAGAAGCATGCCCACACACCGGTCTTCGACATGAGTTTCCAGTTCTTCTCCATCGTCGCTTCGTGCAAGAGATGCGGTACAGCACCTGAGAAAGCGTTGTGCACCATGATGTCGAGCCGACCATGTCGACGAACAGTCTCATCCACGCAATGTTGAACTGAGTCGCCCTGCGCAACGTCAGTCACGATGCATTCTGCAATTCCGCCGGCTGCACGAATTGCTTCTGCGACTGGCTCACCCGTCTCGGCGCGACGTGCAGCCAGAATGACGGTCGCGCCTTCTTCTGCCAGACGGCGCGCGATTCCTTCACCAACACCTTGACCAGCACCAGTGACAATGGCAACACGGTCTTGAAGTCGAGTACCGGTACGTGTGGTCACATCCATGATCCACCATCCACGACAAAAGTTTGTCCGGTGACGTCACCAGCCGCTTCGCTGCACAACCACTGAACAATGGCCTTTGCGCTCACTTCTTTCGTCATCGCACGCGGAGCAATCGACACCGGCCCCGCAACTGACTCGTCGATGCCGTATGCAGCCGATTCGAGTGCGACGGCGTTCACCACGATTCCATCTTTCCCCCACTGGCGCGCCGCCGACTTGACGACGATTCGCGCAGCCTCAGCAACTGCGGCTTGTGCCGAATACCCTGCGGCTCCCGACATTCCGATGAGTGGCGTCACCACGACGATGCGCGTGCATCCCGAGGAATGGGCATCTTGCAATTCGGTGATGACTTTTTGGATCGGTTCTTCCCAGAGTTCTTGGATCTTGTCGTCAGTCAGGTCGACAGCACGCGACGGGGCGTTGTTGACATCGACGACGATGACACGTGCATATGAAGGAACATCACCGACCTCGCTGATGATGGTTGTTGCATGTGATGGCACGAGCGCGACGATACTTCAGGTGAGTGAGCCACGGTGCGCCCGCTTCGCCGCGGCAAGCAAGGCAGCCGACACGAACGAACTAATGCCAGCCAGAGTCATGGATGCGAGTGGGCTGCCGGTCACGTCATTCAATTGACCGGCGATGATCGGCGCCACTCCGGAACCGATGCTGTAGATGAAAGCCATCGCCCCCATCAGCGAACCGAAATCATCGGGTGGAAGCAGGTCGCGCGAAACCATGCCATCAAGTGCAGACAATGCACCGATCGCTGCGCCTGCCACGACGACATAAATGACGGCTATGGCGACATTCCCGCTTCCGAGAATGACGAGGCACGACACCCCCACGATGACTCGGGCAAATCCAAGCAACCGCCAGGCATCTGAACGCTCGACAAGGCGAGGCAAAGGCAAGCGACCGGCAAGTTGAAACACCCCTCGTAGACCGGCGAGAGATGCAGCGGTTGCCGCAGTCAACCCTGCCCACTTCATAGTGGGGACTTGAAACACCAGCAGT
This sequence comes from Ilumatobacteraceae bacterium, assembly GCA_036752105.1. Taxonomy (GTDB): domain Bacteria; phylum Actinomycetota; class Acidimicrobiia; order Acidimicrobiales; family Ilumatobacteraceae; genus UBA2093. The sequence goes on from DAIOTI010000106.1 coordinate 4,853, forward strand.
ACCGACACGCCGATACTCGTGGTGAACGAGGCAGCAATGTTCAGACGTATCGCCCGATGCCCGAGAGCATTGCGAATAGCTGCGAGCAGCCCTGACGAACGTTGTTTGGGGGCCGCTGCACGCATGTGTCGCGTGGCAAACGCAGTGGCGACATATGCCACCGCCGCGATGGCTGCTGGAATGACCACGGCTTCACGCCAACCCAACTTGTCTCTCATGACTTCAGTGAGCGGAATAGCAATGGGTGACGACAAGGCCCCCCAGATGGTGATGCGCGTGATCGTTCTGATGGGATCATCGGGGAACAGCCGCACCGCCACTGCTTGTGTCATCGCATAGAACGCCGATGCGCCCATCAATCCACCACCGAGACTGAAAGCAACCACAAACAACACCGGCGAATGTGTCGCCGCCGACATTGCGTAGAAGAGGCAGCCGAGCGGCCCGACGACGATGAACACAGCGAACGGACCTCGAACATCGAGGCGTCGACCAGCAAACACTGCGAACACGCCGGTAAGAATGTTCGCCGCCCCGTACGCAAACCCGAGTACACCGAGTCCGACTCCGAGGTCATCGCCAACATCGTCGATGATGACACCGAACCCGTAAAACCACGAGCCATAGACGAGCACAGCGAGCATGCCCAGCACGTCGAGGCGCCAGTGCCTCCAGAGGCGTCCGCTACTGCTGGGCAGCAAAACTTCAGTTGGCTGCACGAACGAGTGCGTCGAGAGTCTTTTCCATGTTTGCTGCGTTGTGGGATGCGCGATCCTTCACGCCGCTCACCACCCCGCCTAGCCACGACGTGAAGCGACCGCGATGGTCGACCCACGAATGCGTCACCCGCACACCGGTGGATGTCGGTTCGATCTCATAGACCCAGTCACACCATTTCGACTTCCCCACAAGCAACGAAAAGGCGAACGCTCGTG
>DAIOTI010000107.1:0-5781 GCA_036752105.1 Ilumatobacteraceae bacterium
GCTGTAATGTGGTGGAACGCCGTGAGGTCGTGGGATTCCAATGCGCGCTCTGAGAGCGTCAACTCCTCGATCAGTTATGCGACTGGCCATAGAGGTCTCGTAACTTGAATTTTTGAATTTTGCCGCTAGGACCCGTCGGAAGAGAATCCACGAAGATGACACGAGACAACTTGAACTTCGCAAGTCTCTGATGGGCCCAGGCGAGTATGTCCGAGGGCTCACTTTCGCATGTCGGCTTGGGAATGACAAACGCCGTACCCGTCTCTCCAAGCCGAGCGTGGGGAAGACCTACAACTGCAACTTGTGACACATCAGGGTGGGCAGTCAACACGCCCTCGATCTCTGCTGGGTATGCATTGAAGCCGCCTACGATGAACATGTCCTTTTTGCGATCGGTGATGCGCAAGTTCCCGTCTGCATCGAGTAGGCCAACATCACCTGTGTATAGCCAGCCGTCTTTGATAGAGGCGCGGGTGGCTTCGTCGTTGTTGAAGTAGCCGGTGATGACGTTGAATCCTCTTACCGTGACCTCTCCAGCGACGCCCATAGAGCACTCGTTGCCCTTTTCGTCGACGATACGCACGACTACTCCCGGAATGGGTTTGCCCACAGTATGAGCAATAACTTCAGGTGGATCGTCAGCGTCGCAGACACTGACCGTACCGGTCGACTCTGTGAGACCGTATGCGGTCACCACTGATGGAATTCTCAGTTCTTCGCGCATCCGCCTAATTAGTTCCACGGGAATGGTGGCCGCCCCAGTAACTGATGTTCGAACACTACTCAGGTCGTACTGATGACGTAGAGGGCTGTCAAGAATCATCTGGAACATCGTCGGAGGACCCGGCAACATCGTTATCCTTTGATGCTCCACGAGTTTAAATACCTCTTCCACGTCGAAAGTCGGAAGGGGATAGACCGTTGCTCCGAAAAGCGCACAAGCTAGAAGCACGGACTTTAGACCTGCGGTGTGGAAATAAGGGTAGACCGAGAAATAACGGTCGCCATCCCTCAATCCGACCTTATTGCTCCAAGCAAGATAGGTCCTGATGCTTGCCTCATGGCGCAACATCGCACCTTTTGGTGCTCCCGTGGTTCCAGACGTGAAGATAATGTCACTCACGTCGTTACCGTCAACATTCTGAGATCGGGCTTCAAGATCGAAGTCGGTGATGCACGTGCCCATATCAATCAGGTCCTGCCAACTCAGAGTACCAATGACAGGTGGTCCAGAAATCGAGATCACCTGTTCGAGCGTGGCCACGTCGACCGCCCCTCGGATCGCCTCTGCATAATTGACACCGAGAAAATCCGTGGACGTGAGAAGCAGTCTCGTGGATGAGGTATTGAGAATCTGTGTTGCCTCGACGAGCGTGTATCTCGTATTGAGCGGAACAAGGATGGCGCCTATCAGATAAGCGGCATAAGAGACTGCGATCCACTCTGTGCTGTTCGGGGCCCAGATGGCGACGCGGTCACCCGAGTTGATGCCTAATGAGATGAGACCCTTGGCAGTTCGTCTCGCTGAATCTAACAATTCCGAATACGTCAGCGCTGAGTTACCTTCCACCACGGCGTATCTGTCGGCGAAGAGTGACGCTGCCCTTGCGAGCACCTCTCCGATAGTCGACGGCATAGTTGAACCGAACCAACCTCGTGAGTCCTGATGTTCATCTTGCATTGAACCCCAACTTCTGAAGATTGTTCGACACCCAGAAATGTTCATCACCAAATAGTGCACGCATGATGTGAGCACGCCTTAAGTACCGATGAAGCGGGTATTCAAATGTATGTCCCATCCCACCATGGACTTGAAGAGCAGTTTCGATAACGGGAATCGCGCACAGCGAGGCCCTATATTTCGCGATTTCTGCAAGATGAGGTTGAGACTCTCCGGATGAGGTCGCTGCGACTCGTACAGCACTCCTCACCGATTCGGTGTTCACGTGTGCGTCAGCCAAGAGATGCTGAATAGCCTGATAAGAACCGATGGGTTTGCCGAATTGCACGCGTTCGCTCGCATAGAGGACCGCCATGTCGAGTGCACCTTGCATGAGACCAAGCAGTTCCGCCGCGATCATCAGTAGGGCGAACGAGAGCCATTCGGCCTGCTTCTGATAGGGCAATACACCGATGACTGTATGTGACAAGTCGTTGGAAGTCGCGTGGCCATGGAGCAGGTCGAAAGTTGTTCCCTCAGCAAGCTGCGCTTCACGGGCCAGCAAGAGGTTCTCTCCGTGGAGTGCCAAGTAGTTGATGTGAATCGGCCAGGTGGGGACATCGACGTACCTGCGTCTTTTTGAGGGCGGTTCAGGCGCCGCACTTCGGAGCTCGGTGTCCATGCCCACGATGCATGCCGTCTGGTGATTCACGATCTCGTCCAGTGGCACATCTAGGTTCGACAAGCCCAAGAGGCGAGGTGCGATGACGCATGTCGTCACAAAGGGCACAATGGGTAATCGTCGGGAGAACGCTTCGACTGCCAAAGTTGCCTCGAGAGTGCTCGCAGCTCCTCCGGCGGACGCGGGAAGACCAATAGATGTGAAGCCTGCTTTGGACAACTTGCTCCAAGCGATTGCGCGTGTATCGGACGACAACTGACCGTCACCGAGCCCACAAGCTCTCGCCAGTTCGTCAATCGAATCGACGAAGAATTGGTCACTTCCCGTCAAGTTCCCATACACCCGAATGTTTCCATCCTCGTTCATGATCGAGGAAGCCCGAGAATTCTCTGAGCAATGATGTTTCTCTGAATCTGAGCTGATCCTCCGTACACGCTGGCTGCTCGACCGTAGAGATACTCAAATGAAGACTCATTCACTTCTTGTGAGAGCGTGGTTGCTTTGTCGACATCCATGTCGAGATGTCCTAGTCGCTGGACGATGTCGGTGACGAGGATCTTGTCCACCGAGGAAGTGGAATCGATCACATTGACCTCGTCTCGGTACAACCCTCGCATGATGTGGGACTGAAGGGTCTGTACATCGAGATCGAGGCGCGCCAGGTCGAGCAGAATTTGAGGGGAGATGTTCGTTACATTCTCTGCGCAGCGACTTATCACGTGATGCAGACGACGTTGAATGTCGGCGATGGTTCCGACATCGGATGGACCGCGTTCGTATGAGACCGTCGCCATCGCGATTTCCCAACCACCGTGGAGTGCTCCCACAAGACTCTCAAGAGGTACTTCGACATCATCAAGAAACAATTCCGCAAACTCTAGACCTCCGGTCATCTGGCGAAATGGACGTATGGTCAGACCCCGCACATCCGTTGGGACGATGAAGACTGACAGTCCACGATGGCGAGAGTCACTAGGTCCGGTTCGAGCGAGCAGTAAGCACCATTGACTCCAGTGCGCCCTGCTTGACCAGACCTTCTGTCCGCTTATGACGAATGTGTTTTCCCTTCGATGTGCGGTGGTGCGAATCGCAGCAAGGTCACTTCCAGCGTCTGGTTCGCTGAAACCTTGGCACCATCTTTCGTCGCCACGAAGAGCGGGTCTGATGTACCGCTCTCGTTGTTCCGGTGATCCGAAGTCGAGGAGCACCCGGGCAACATATGCGTAGTGAAAGGCACTTGGTGCACCGGCCCGACCAAGTTCCTCTTGAACAATTGCCTCGTAGGCCATTGGCAAACCTCGGCCGCCGTACTTCTCGGGAAACGAGACACACATCCAGCCTGCATTGAAGAGCTCTTTTTGCCACGATGAGAGATACTCGATCCTGGCGTCATCCTTGACCGGAAGGACATCGAATGGTTGGCGCTCAGAGAGCCAATCACGTAGCGATGCTCGGAACCATGACTCCTCGTCAGTCTTTATAGATTCCATGGTCCTCGCCAAAGAGCGACATCAACACGTAACTCGAATTACAGACATCACCGAAGCTCTGAGAATACGACTAAAGCGACGATCTCTCCAAGATATGCACGCCACACGCATTGCCGAGGCCAATGACGTGCGCCAGGCCGACTTTTGCGCCTTCAATTTGGCGGTCACCGGCCTCGCCGCGAAGGTGATGGCAGATCTCCCAGATGTTCGCAATACCTGTCGCAGCGATGGGGTGTCCCTTTGATTCGAGCCCACCTGACACGTTCACCGGCATGGAACCGTCGCGCCAAGTCGCGCCAGAGTTGAAGAAGTCGACTGCACCACCTTCCTCGCACAACATCAAGTTGTCGTAGTGCACGAGTTCGGCAGTCGCGAAACAATCATGAAGTTCGACGAGGTCGAGGTCAGATGGGCTCACGCCGGCCTGTTCGTAGGCCTTCCGCGCGGCCATCTTCGTGAGAGTGTTGACGTCTGGAAGAACTTGGCAAGCCTCTTGGTATGGGTCTGTCGTCAGCACCGATGCTGAGACCTTGACTGCGCGCCGCTGTTGTTCTTTAGACAGTGTGCGGAGTTTTGCGCCAGATACCACGACTGCAGCGGCACCTCCGTCACAGTTGGCTGAGCACATGGCACGGGTGTTCGGATACGCGATCATCAGGTCGCCCATGATCTCTTCCAAGGTCATCCGCTTGGTGTACGCAGCAAGCGGATTCAGAGTGCTGTGGGCGTGATTCTTCTCTGAGATGCGCGCGAACAACTCGAAGGACGCCCCACCGTACTTGTGGCCGTATTCCATTCCGACCTGTGCGAAAGTACCTGGCATCGTGTCGGTGCCGATACGACCGTCGGTCGGTGCAACAGCCCCGAATCGACCACTTGGTGACCACGTGTGGCCATCTGCCTTCGGCTTGCCGCCACCACCAAGAAGTCCAGCACCTGCCAGTTTCTCGACGCCAACTGCGAGGCCCATGTCGCATTCACCGGCCTTGATGGCCATGATTGCGGTACGCAAAGCAGTTGCACCGGTTGCGCATGCATTCGACACGTTGTATGCCGGAATTCCAGTTTGCCCGATCTGCTTTTGAATCTGCTGGGCGATGAAACCGCCGCCCATCAGGCATCCGGCTGCCAATACGCCCATGTCTTTCATGGTGACGCCGGCGTCTGACAGCGCTGCGAGAGCTGCCGCAGACGCAAGATCGACGGTGTCTTTGTCGGGGTGTTTCCCGAACTTCGTCATGTTGATGCCGAGAATGTAGATGTCATCTGAAGCCATGAGTTGTGCCTTTCCGTTGGTGTCGAAACTGTGTGGTGAAGGGGTGGTGGATCAAACGGGCTCAAAGCCGAAGCCGATGGCTTCGACACCGTGGTCGTCTGTTCCGAGCGAGTAAGTGGCGAGGCGTACTTTCATGCCGAGTGACACGACCTCTGGTGTCGGATCACAATTGATGACGTTGCCGCGCACGGAGGTGCCGCCGCAGTCAACTACGGCGGCCACGAAAGGCACCGGAACTCCCGGCGCAGCGAAGGTGACGATGGTGAATGATCGCACGATGCCTTCAGTGGCGAGGTCGACCTTCTCGAACGTGGTGTTCGAACAATTGGCACACGCGTTGCGGCGATCAAAGAACCGCGCCTTGCATGAAGTGCATTGATTCGCAGAAAGATGTGGTGCCGGCTCAAGAACGAGATAGTCGACGTGGGGGATCTGGGGCATATGTCGGTCCTTCCTGACATCGGAAACCTTATTATCTTCTGGGTCTGGCAGGCTTGCCGGGGAAAGTCGATAGAGGCGATGGCGACGCAGTGGACCAACTGGGCGAGGAACGTGAGATTTACGCCTGCTGAGTTGGCGAGCCCTCGGACGCTCGAAGAAGTTGTCCAAGTGGTGTCCTGTGCCCTAGCTGAAGGTCGAACGGGCAGGGTGGCAGGGAGTGGGCATAGTTTCA
>DAIOTI010000108.1:0-5753 GCA_036752105.1 Ilumatobacteraceae bacterium
CCTCGTAACACATCGAAGCTCACGCCTGCGACAGCACTAACGACAGTCTTGCGACCTGCTTTGTAGTTCATGACGAGGTCGTTCACCTCGAGCACCTTGTCGCCCTCTTGACGCATGTGCGCCTTGCCGGTGCCTGCCATCAGCGACCTCCTCCGATCGGGAAGAAGCAGCGGTACTGGTGACCGTTGCCCATGTCAACGAGAGGTGGCTGCTCGGTGCGGCACTTGTCCGTTGCGTACTGACAGCGTGGCGCAAAGGCGCAACCTGGTTCCGGTTGTGTGGGGTCGGGTAGGCGACCAGCGATGACGGGGATCTTCTGACCGCTTGGTAGATCCATGCGCGGGATCGACTTCAGGAGTGCTTCGGTGTACGGCATCTTCATGTTGGCAAACAACTCGCCGGTCGGTGCGGCCTCGACCACCTGCCCTGCATACATAACGAGTATTCGATCGGTGTGACCAGCAACCACTCCGAGGTCGTGGGTGACCAGCACCATCGACATATTCGACTCTGCTCGTAGCTCATCGAGAAGCTCGAGTACCTGTGCCTGCACGGTCACGTCGAGAGCTGTGGTCGGCTCGTCTGCGAAGAGCAATTCAGGCGTGCATGCGACTGCGATTGCGATCATGACGCGCTGGCGCATGCCGCCAGACAGTTGCCCCGGGTACTTGCGGAGTGCAGCATACGGATCGGGAATGCGGACACGTTCAAGCAGTTCCACGGCGCGCGCCTTGGCTTGTTGCTTCGACATGCCGAGGCGAACGGTGAGACCTTCCATGATCTGTGAACCGATCCGTCGCACGGGGTTGAGCGATGTCATCGGATCTTGGAAGATCATCGCCATGCCGGTTCCCCAATGAGTGCGTAACTCATCGCGAGTCAGTGAAGACAAGTCGAGACCGGCGAATTCGACGCTTCCTGTACGGGTGGCATTCTGTGTGAGAAGACCCATGATGCCGCGAGACAGAACGGTCTTTCCAGATCCCGACTCACCGACGACGCCGATGCTCTCACCTCGACGAATGGACACGGACACACCGCGGACTGCCTGGATGTTGCCACGCGAGGAACTGAAGCTCACGTGAAGATCGTCGACCACCAAGATGTTGTCGCTCATATGCGCGACTCCCGTTGGTCGAGTGACTGTCGGATGATGTCGCCCACCTTGTTCGTAGAGATGACAGTGAGGGCGATGACCGCAATGGGTGCAAGAACTATGTAGGGCCGAATCTCAAGCTCAGTGCGGTAGAGGGCGAGCATCGAGCCCCAACTGACCCCGCCCGGTATACCTGCACCAAGAAGCGCGAGTGAGCCCTCGGCGACAATGACAACGCCAACTGCAAGGAATGCGACGGCAAGCATCGAGGGTATGACGTTTGGAATGATTCGCTGGAACAATACCGATCTATTGGTCGCGCCGAGGCTGCGCGATGCGGTGACGAAGTCGCGGTTCACCCATTGCATGGCGGAAGAGCGCGCGATGCGACCGAGTTGTGGAATGACGACCAATGCCAGCGAAGTCATGAGAACAAAGGCACTGGAAAAGCTACTGCGACCCCCATCAACTGCGTCTGGTGCAAGTACCGCCATGAATGCGAGTGCCATCACAAGCAGCGGTATTGACAAGATGACATTGAAGAGCAACACAATGATGCGATCGATGACGCCTTTGCGAAAAGCGGCAAAGATTCCGACGATGCCACCGATGGTGCCGCCGATGCCGACCGAGAACACGGCAACGAACATCGAGATACGGGCACCGTTTGCAAGCAGAGACAAGATGTCGTAGCCGTCTGGGGTGGTTCCAAGGATGTGGCATCCGTGTGGGGTGCCAGCGCCAAAGGATCCTTCCTCTGCGGCACCACTGTCGTCCTCAGATCCATCGAGGACTGCGGTGGTGTCGGTGACGTCGGCGTATGTCTCGGTGGGGAACTCTTCGACTGCGGTGGTGTCGGTGACATCGGCGTAAGTCTCGGTGGGGAACTCTTCGACTGCGGTGGTGTCGGTGACATCGGCGTATGTCTCAGTCGTTGTGTCTTCGTCAAGCAAGGTGTCCGATGTCAGATCTTCCTCATTGAAGACTTCTTCTTGCTCGATGATCGACGACTCGATACCGAAACAGCCTCGGATAGTTGGACCCAAACCGAGTGCATTGAGGAAGGGCTGCTTGGGGTCGTGAAAGGGCAGGAAAGGTGCAAAGAGCGCCAAGAAGATGATTACACCCAGCCATGCGACAGCGAGCTTCCCCCCGATGGTGTTAACGCGCCGCACGGGTTCCCCTGGTTCGTGGGTCGACGACGTTGATGAGGGCATCGACGATTGTGTTGAAGACGACATAGAAGACTGCGATGACAGCGACAACGGTCTGCAACGCACCGTACTCCTTGGTGAAGATGCATCGCTGCAGCAGTGTTCCGAGACCAGGGATGACGAAGATGATTTCAATGACAAGCGCACCGCCGATGAGTGCACTCATGCTGAGAGCAGCAGAGGTCATGATGGGCGTGATTGAGGGTCGAATGACGTGACGGAACAAGATGCGCCGCGGCTTCAGTCCTTTGGAGGCAGCCAAGGTGATGTAGTCCTCGCGAAGCGTGGCGAGCACCTCGGAGCGCATGAGGTTGGTGTACGAGGTCAGGGGAGCAATGGCGAGCGCCAGTACAGGAAGCAGCATCGACTTGAAGTGTCCACCGATGTTCTCGGTCAAGTGGACATATCCCGCCGGAGGCACCAAATTGAGTTGCACTCCCACGACGATTGCAAGAATGATCGCAGTTCCAAAGTTGGGAATTGACGACAGAGAGAAGAGCGTTGCGCGCGTGTAGGAGTCAACTCGCGTGTTGGCTCTATACGCGGTGTACAGACCGAGAGGTACGCCGATTCCAAGTGCGAATACTTGCACGTAGAGCATGAGGAGTAGTGAGACGGGAATTACTTCAGCTAGTCGCGATCCGACTGAACCCGACGACACAATGAAGTCGCCGAAATCCCCTCGGGCAAAACCGCTCAGCCAATCCCAGTACGCGCTCAGCAGGCTTTTGTCTAGCCCTAAGGCTGTGTTGATTTCTTCGCGCTGTTGTTCAGATGCAAAGGGGGCAATCAGATCGACGACAGACCCAGGTACTTGTCGCATGAGCCACGAGAGGAAGAAGGTGGCTAGCACGACGACGACTGCGCCGAGCCCTATCTTCCTCAATAAGTTCCCAATTGTCTTCACGCAAACCCCACGAAAAATCTACTTTGTCGTTCTATCGGCGACCAACGCGCGCAATGAAAAAGGGCGGCAACTCCGTGAGGAGTCACCGCCCTTTTTCAATTTGTAAGGGTTAGTTCGACAACCAAACGTTGGTCATCTTGAGACCCCAGTTCGAGGCCTTCTTTGCTTGTCCACCCTTGAGCAATTGCAACTCGCCCATGCCGTTGACCTGGTTGCCACCTGCAACGAAGTAGAAGAGCGACCAAGTAGGAATGCTGAGAGCATTTTCCTGCCAGATCTTCATAGCTGCTTGGAAATCCTTTGCTGCAGCTTTTGCGTTCGGGTTGGCCAGAGCCTTCTCGTAGAGCAGGTCGAGGTTTTCAAAGGTGTGCTTTGACATGCTCAGAAGATTGAGAGGTTGACCGAGCGCTTTGAAGGTCGCTGCCGCTCTGGGGGAAGAGGAGATCTTGCCCTTTAGGAACAACTGGTTGAAGCTCATGCCAGGGCCTTCCAGAACCTGGAACTGCTGGAACGCGTGGGCGTTGCCGAAGAACTGCAGGATGACCGTGTTGGTGGCAATTGCACGAAGGTTCAACTTGATGCGGTTGTTCGAGTTGGTTGCCAACATCGTGGCTATGAACTCCATGTTCTTCTGGGCATCAAGTGCTGTGTCGTGTGGTGCCCCGAACTCAAGCGTTGTCTTTCCGATAGCGGTGAGACACTTGTCGAGTGAAGCGTTACCAGCGGTCTTGTCGAACGTCAACATTCCGGCCTTGGTGTAACCAGGTGTGACGGATCCGAGCACCGTGTCATTTGCCTTGAGCACTCCGTTTCCTCGTGCCGCAACATATGACTTCCGATCAAACAACTGAATGACGGCCTTGCGGCAGTCGAGGTTCGAGAACGGGTTTGCAGCTCCTGTGACCAGAGTTGCTGATGTGTTCAAGAAGATCTGCGGAAAGAATTCCGGCTTGCTCTGAACAAGCTTCATCTTCTTGTTCTTTGCCATTCGAGAAAGTGTCTTGTACTGCGTGGTGTCGATTTCTCCGGTGAACCATGCGACGTCGTAGTCACCGGTCTTCAGACCGTTGACTCGCTGCACACCCTCCGAGACAGCCTTGATGACGACTTTGTCCAGGTAGGGCAGTTGCACGCCATTCTTGTCCTTGCGCCAGTAGTTGGGGTTGCGCACGAGGACAATCTCGGTCTTGTCGCTGCTGATGCTCTCCATCATGAACGGACCAGTGCCGTCGAAGAAGTTCTTGCAACCTTTGGCCGTGCCTTGGTCGGCTGCCTTCTGGCTGAGCCATGCTGTCGATCGGATGCGCTGGCGACCAGAGCCGTACAGCGACTCACCGATGTCGCCAATTGGCAGGTCGAAGGTGATGTCTACGGTCAGGTCGTCCACCTTGCGCGCTCCGGTCCAGTTACCGTTCGCAATGACGGCAAGGTCACCGGCACCAGTGACGCCTGCAACGCGTCCGCGCCATGCGGTGATGTTCAAAATGACGTTGTCGGCATTCAGCGGCGTTCCGTCGGAGAACTTGATGTTCGGCCGAATCTTCACGCGCCAGGTGCGGTAGTCGACCTTGCCCGTGTCGAGGCTGGCGATTGCCGATGCAGATTCAGCGAGGAAGGGCACCGTCTTTCCGTCGTCACGTTGCTCGAACAACGTTTCCTGTGCCTGATGCACCGAGATTTCCGAAGCATTTGAGTTCGTCTGGTTGAGACAGAACCCGTTGGGCGCGTCCTTGGTGGCAATCACCAACGTTCCGCCCTTCTTCGGTGTGGTTGCAGCCGACAGCGAACCGTTGGCTGTGAGTGGAACGGCGGTTGCAGCGACGGTGATCGCTACTGCGATTCCGGTACGACGCAGACGTCCTGTCCTACGTGTGGTCATTGATTTCTCCTTAGATGGCGCCCAGTGACGAGCGATCCTCATGGCGACCCTCGTCGGTGCCGACGGTCACACTATTGGTGCACCTCTCGTATTGCAAACGACGGGTGAACACAATATTGCTTGCAGACGCCAAGCAGTTGCTGGTGAAACTCATTTCGAAGGGGGTGTCTGGGGGGAGCTGGGCAGTTTCGTAGTGTTGGCGCGTGTTCCGACGTCCGCACACCCCGGCGCTCACCGAAGTTGCCAAGCTTGTGCCGGCGGCACTGGTGTTGCCACGTCTGAAGATTCTGTATTTCCCGGTCACCAAGGCAGCCTGCACCACCTTGAAGTGGGCCCTGGCGGAAGCCGAGGGCAGTCTGGACAATTCGGCTGCCGACACCTTGCCCACCGCCGCAGTGACGAGGACTCACACCATCCACAACGTCAAGGTCTCGGGGTTCAAGTTGTTTCGTGAGTTGTCTGCCGTGGAGCAGCAAGAAGCGCTGCACTCTGACGAGTGGTGGAGGGTGGGGGCGTACCGCAACCCCTATGCGCGCATGTATTCGAGTTGGGAGAACCGAATTCTGCTTCGAGCGCCCAGCCAGGAGATCCCGAATTTCACTGATTTCGAGGACGTTCTGGTGGACGGATGTATAGATCTGGTCGCCACATTCGAGA
>DAIOTI010000109.1:0-5689 GCA_036752105.1 Ilumatobacteraceae bacterium
CCATGGGGCTGATCGGATTTCCTTTTTTTGCTGGCGGAGAAAGCGGATGGGACGCAGGTACCGGCACCACCATGGGATATCTCGCCGGATTCATCGTTGCCGCAGCTCTCGTCGGGTACATGGCAGAGCGTCAAGCTGATCGAAATCTCGTGACATCACTGGCGGCGATGACGATGGGTTCTGTTGTCATCTACGCGATGGGTGCGTTGTGGCTCGCCGTTGATCTCGGTATCCCGGTCGCAGATGGTGACAAGAGTGCACTCGCACTCGGCGTGACACCATTTCTCGCTGGTGACGCCGTCAAGATCGCATGTGCAAGTGTCGTGACCCCGAGTGCGTGGCTCTTGGTCTCTCGTTTTCGTAGGTGATCGATCGACCGAGTCGTCGATTGACATGGATGCACCGTTGTTGGTCGCAAGGATAAAACATGGTCGCTGCAGCAACTGACGATGCGAAGCGCCTCGGCCGCCCGGCAGATGCTGACAGCACCCTGACTCGGGAGCGAATCATCGCAGCTGCGAGAGTCGCATTTGCTGAACGCGGTTACGACGCCACGACGAACAAACAAGTCGCAGACTCTGCCGGAATCACAGCAGCAGCGATCTACCACTACTTTCCCTCGAAGGTCGAGTTGTTTCTTGCTGTCTGTGAAGAAGTCGAAGAGCGGTTTGCACAAGCGTTCCTGTCGCCCTCAGGCGAGGCTGACACCGTCCACACGCGCCTGTCACTGATGGTGCAGCGCATCGAGGAATTGAACGAAGAAGATCACTCATTGGTCCGTTTTCTCATGGGGATGGGCGTTGAAGCGTTGCTACACCCTGAGACAAAAACTGCGTATGTTCACTCTCGGCGCAGAATTCACGGAGCCGTGACCGATGCGATCGCCTCTTCGGTCGACGTCGGCGTGGTGATTCCCGACACCGACCCGTCCACGCTGGCCGATGTGTTCGTCGCAACTCTCAGCGGTATGGCTGGCATTGCCATGCGTACCGACAACGGTCAGCGATTTGATGCCGGAATGCGCGCATTTTTGATGCTCCTGAAGACTCGGTGACGGCGATGGAGATTCCGATGTCGGATCCGAAGTGGGCTGGTCTTGCCGAGGAGTCGAGACGTCTGCGGGCTTCGTCCTTGCGTTCTCTGTGTGAGGCCCCCGATCGTGGCAGCTTGCACCTTGAGTTCGATGGGCTGCTGTTTGACTTCTCGCGCCAATTCGTGAACAGCGACGTGCTGAAACTCTTCAGTGATGTCTGCGTATCGAGCAAGTTTTCGTCGCGACGTGAAGCGCTGTGGCGCGACGAGATCTCGAACCACACCGAGAATCGTGCCGTAACCCATGTCGCTCTTCGATCGCAGTCGAACGACGCCGCTGCGACCGCGGCGCGAGAGGAGCGCGAGCACGCCGCGACGTTTGCGCGTGACGTTCGGAGCGGAAAGTTCGTCGGGGCAACGGGACGACGCATCACTCATGTTGTGAACGTGGGCATTGGTGGTAGCGACCTAGGGCCATCCATGGTCTATCGCGCGCTCGCATCGTGGGTCTCTGGTCCCGAGTGTCGTTTTGTGTCGAACATCGACCCCGTCGATCTTGACCGCGCGCTACAAGGCCTCGATCCGCAGACCACGCTGGTCATCGTGTCGTCAAAGACGATGACCACCTCTGAGACCATGCACAACGCAGCCCGCGCACGAGCGTGGCTCGAGGCAAGCATCGGAGATCTCGCGACGAATCACTTTGCAGCATCCACTGCATCGCCTGAAACTGCCGTGCAGTGGGGAGTGCCACGTGAGCACGTGTTTGGTTTTGCCGAGAGCGTCGGTGGACGGTTCTCGGTGTCGTCGGTCATCGGTCTGCCGCTCATGATCGGACTTGGCACAGACGTCTTCGACGCGATGCTCACAGGAATGTCGGCGATGGATCTGCACTTTCATGACGAGCCGTGGGAACGCAACATCCCTGCTGTTCACGCACTCATCACGGTCCTGAACAGCACAGTTCACCGGATGCCATCGCTTGCTGTCGTTCCGTACAGCCATGACCTGGCGAGGTTGCCGGCATTCTTGCAACAACTTCTCATGGAGAGCAACGGCAAGTCGGTGGCAATCGATGGTCAGCCAATTGACGCGAGCTCACCCATTGTGTGGGGTGAGCCAGGTACGAACGGTCAGCACGCGTTCTTTCAGTTGTTGCACCAAGGAACTGACGTGGTGCCAGTCGACTTCATCGCAGTGGTTCGAACTCCTAGTAATGACACATCAGCCCAGCGCATGTTGCTTGCGAACCTGCTCGCCCAGGCAGAAGTACTGGCAGTAGGGCGGACCCTCGAAGAAGTGGTTGCAGAGGGCACGAACGCCGATCTCGCACCACACAAGGTCTTCTCAGGAAACCGACCAAATTCGATCATCGCGCTCAGAGAGTTGTCGCCACACCTGCTCGGCATGTTGATCGCGATGTACGAGCACAGTACGGCTGTTCAAGGATGGTTGTGGGGAGTGAACAGTTTCGACCAGTTCGGTGTGGAACACGGCAAAGTTGTCGCGTCGCGAAATGTCGTCCTGCTCGACCCCGCCAAGGGTGTGACAGGGTTATCAGCCTCATTTTCCAAGGCGTGCGAAATCGCTGGAATGTGGATGCGCAACAACCTCTGAGGCACCTATCCTGCGAGCCGTGGACGACAGGGGTGACGTAGAGAACGTCGATGCCAAAGACAGTAAAGCGGAGCGCATGCTCAACTTGCTGGTGCTCCTCAACAACACGGCGCGTCCTCTCACGCTTGATGAAATCTGCGAGAAGATGCGCGGACAGTATCCCGACGGACCGTCCCGTCGAACCACGTTCGAGCGTGACAAGTCAGACCTGCGCAGTATGGGCGTGCCGATTGCGATGGTCACACTCGGAGGCGACGACGCCGGACGTGCGGCGTACTTCATCGACAAGAAGGGTTACGGCGACCTGTATATCGATATCACTCCAGAGGAATTGCGCGCACTTCAGTTTGCCGCAGCGATGGTTCAGATCGAACAGTCGTGGGGACGGCAAGCGGTTCTCCGTCTCGGCGGTGAACTCGTCGACCCACCGATGCCCACGGTCGCTCACGTTCCGGCCGATTCAGAGAAGTTGCCAGAGTTGTGGCTCGCCACGAAAGAATGCCACCCAGTCGAGTTCGAATATCACGGCAAGATGCGTCGCGTTCATCCGTACTGTCTGCAGTCTCGCAACGGGTTCTGGTACGTGTCTGCTCATGACACAGCACGCGACGCGGTGGCCAACTATCGGGTCGATCGCATCTCGTCGGCGATAACAGTCGTCGCCAAGGAAACATTCGAACGTCCTGCAGGATTCTCTGCGAGCCAAGCGCTGCCATCTGACCCGAAGACCTTCGAGCCGACCGATGAGACCGCACTCGTCCGAATTGATGCGACCCTCGCGCCAGTCGTGTCGCGCGAAGTGTCACCACACGACATCACTGAGCATCATCCAGACGGCTCCATCACAGTGCGTGTCCCGTGCGGCCATCGGCCGGCATTTCGTACATGGTTGTTCGCCATGGTCGACCGAGCCGAGGTGCTAGCACCCACTTCGCTTCGCGACGAAGTCGTCTCTTGGTTGCGCGATGTCGAGAAGGTCGTGTCCTGATGGCGAAGAAGCGTGGACCCCGCAGCGGCGCCGACCGCGTGCGAGGCCTGCTCGTCATGTTGCCCTGGTTGCTTGATCGTGGCGAGGTCGGCATCGACGAGATGGCGGCGCAGTTCAATGTCGATCGCGACGAGCTCATCGAAGACTTGTCAATTGCGAATTTCTGCGGGGCACCGCCGTACACCGCAGAGCAACTGCCGAACATCGACATCTATCGCGACACCGTCGTGGCCACTCGCAAAGGGCACTTCGGACATCGCCTCGCCTTGACCCCCACCGAAGCATTCGGACTCAGTGTGTTGGCCGATGCGGCCCTCGAGCTTCCGGGGATGGAAAACGAGATGG
This sequence comes from Ilumatobacteraceae bacterium, assembly GCA_036752105.1. Lineage (GTDB taxonomy): Bacteria > Actinomycetota > Acidimicrobiia > Acidimicrobiales > Ilumatobacteraceae > UBA2093. Next base: position 3,983 of record DAIOTI010000109.1, read on the forward strand.
AACTGAAGTCGGCGCTCACCAAGTTGCGCTCGTTGCTGGGAGAGAACCTCGTGGACGTGCAGGTTGAACGACCCCCATTTCTCGACGAAGTGGGCGTCGCATGCACTGAGGGCGAGAAGCTGCGCATCACGTATTGGACGCCATCGCGAAACGAAACCACAGTGCGCGTCATCGTGCCTCGAGCAGTTTTCAGCGACAGTGGCCACTGGTATGTCACAGCTGACGATGAGTTGCGCGACGATGAGCGCCATTTTCGTATTGACCGCATCAGTGCTGTCGAGCACACGGGAGAGCGCGTGCCGCTCGCTGATGTCACGCTGGAAGTGCCGAAGTGGTTCGATGGGGCAGAAGGACTTGAAACCGTTTCGCTCCGCGTCGCCTCGTCGGCTCGATGGGTGGAAGAGACCTACCCGTGCACTGTCATCGCAGAGCGACCTGATGGGTCAGTCGACATTGACATGGTGATCACGAGTATTCATTGGTTGCATCGATTGGTGCTGCGGGCAGGTTCGGGTGTCGCGGTGTTGGGGCCTGCGCACTTGAGGTCCGCACATGCCGATGCAGCTCAGGCTGTCTTGGCGCGATATTCCGACACGATCAGCGGCAACTGATCGACAGAGGTAATTCCGGCTTCGCGCAAGAGAGCCGACAACAATCGTGCAGTGGCCGTGGCGTCGCCAAGCGCGGTGTGCGCTCCGTCGAGCGCGATGTCGTGGTGGATGCACAATTCACTGAGGCGGTGTGACCGGAGCTTGTCGGGGTCTGAGCGCCGAGAAACCGCCAGGGTGTCGATGTGTTGGACGACCGGGAACGTGAGACCGATGCGAGCTGCTTCGGCGTGAAGAAACCCGAGATCAAATGATGCGTTGTGGCCCGCGAAGATGCCGAGTGGCAGAAGCCACAAGAGATGCCTCAGGGCGTCGGATAGTGCCATGCCGTTGCTGACGTCACTGGCTGAGATGCCGTGGATGTGCTCGGCACCGTGCTCATAGTCGGCTGGGTGCTCTGGTCTGACGACTGTTGAGAAAGTCCGTGAGACATTGCCGTTCGGTTCGACGACCAAAGCCGCCATCTGGATGATGCGACATGTTGTCGGGTCGAGCCCGGTGGTTTCTAGATCGACGACCACGCACGAAAAGGGCAACTCACCTGTGACGGTGATGTGTTGGGTGGCCTCCGATGTCATGTTGAACACCGTAGATGAGGGGTGACTCACTCAGAAAGAGCGGCAGCGTGTGGAACGCAGGCGACTCGTTACGAAAGAGGCGCGCTCTGGAAATGCGCGCGACGTGTAGGGAGATTCAGGCTGACCGTGGCAAACGTGCACGGACACCGATGGGTGCCGCCACTGTGAAACCAGCGAGGTGACGCTCTTCTTCAGACTCGCCGCCCCAAAATCCGTACTCGTGATTCGTGCGAGCAAATTCACGGCAGTCAGCGGAGACGGGGCAGTTGCCACAGAGTTGCTTTGCGCGAGCTTCACGACGCGCACGCGCTTGTGGGCGTTCGGCGCGAGGAGGGAAGAACAAGTGAGTCTTTCCTTTGCAGACTGCTTGGTCGGTCCACTCGCCGGGCGCCGCAACGACATCGAGCTCCGAGAGGATGATTTCGGCTGGCCGGTCCATCACGCTCATGTGGGTACTTCCTTGTCGTAAAAAATGGGCGGTGGGGGCCGGGAGGGAGAGGCCCCGCACCGCTTGTGAAACG
>DAIOTI010000110.1:0-5634 GCA_036752105.1 Ilumatobacteraceae bacterium
CGGGCCACGTCATCATCTGCTCGGTGCACCACCAGTACTCCTCGAGAGTCTCACCTTTCCAGGCGAACACTGGTACACCTTGTGGGTCGTCGATGGTGCCGTTCGGGCCCACGACCACCGCTGCCGCAGCGTGATCCTGAGTGGAAAAGATGTTGCAGCTGGCCCAGCGAACTTCTGCGCCCAACTCCACCAGCGTTTCAATGAGCACTGCTGTCTGAATCGTCATGTGCAAAGACCCGGAGATTCGTGCGCCTTTCAGTGGCTTTGTGCCACCGAATTCCTTGCGCAATGAACGCAGACCGGGCATCTCGTGCTCGGCGAGGTGGATTTCTTTACGACCAAATGGTGCGAGGTTGAGATCGGCAACGCGATAATCGCGACGCGTGGCGAGAGATGATGACATGAGGGTTCCCTTCGGGTCTGCAGACGTGGACGAGCCACTCGGCTCTGTTCACCAGGCTGGGGCCCACTGGCACCGATCTGTTCAGCCCGACAAGAAGATGAGTGTAGTGGAGCTCTACGCCTCGAAAGTGGGCTTCAGTCCGCTGTCGCGAACCTTGGCCATGAGTCGGTCGTGTTCTGCATCGGACACCGATTCGGCTTCGTCGATGAGCATGACCGGAATGCCCTCGCGCACCGCATATCGACGATGAAGGCGTGGGTTGTACAGCGACTCTTCGTCAGCGAAGTAAAACAACGGACCCTTGTCCTGTGGACAAGCGAGGATGTCGAGCAAGGCTTGGTCGATTGACATGCGAGTCATCCTGCCACGATGCCGAGCACTTCGGCGACTCGCTGGTCGCACTCGACGCGAGTCGGTGCCTCGAGATTCAACCGCAGTAGCGGCTCTGTGTTCGAGGGCCTCAAATTGAACCACCACTCGCCACAATCAACAGTCAATCCGTCGAGAGTATCTTGCGGGTACTGCGCAAACGCGCGGGCAACGGACTCGATGACGGCGGTCGTGTCGTCGACCTCGGTGTTGATCTCTCCGCTTGCTTCGTAACGTTCGAATGGCTTGCGAACCTCTGACAGCGGCACACCCGCGCGTGCCATTTCGTTCAACACGAGCATCGAGGCGATGATGCCACTGTCGGCACGGTAGTTGTCGAGGAAGTAATAGTGCGCTGAGTGTTCACCACCAAAGACCGCACCGGTCTCTGCCATTTTCTGTTTGATGAAACTGTGACCCACGCGTGTGCGCACCGGAGTTCCGCCATTTTCGCGAATGACCTCAGCGACCGCTCGGGAACAGATGCAATTGTGCAAGATTGTCGCACCAGGGTGGGCTCGCAACATCGCTGCCGCGAGCATCGCAGTGGTGGTACTGCCAGACAACCCTCGACCCAGCTCATCGACCACGAAGACGCGATCGGCGTCTCCATCGAACGCCAAGCCCACATCGAAACCACCTGACACGACGCGAGCTTGCAAATCACGTTGGTTCGCTGGCTGGATCGGGTCGGCAGGATGGTTCGGGAACGATCCGTCGAGCTCGCCGTACATGACCTCCAATTGCACGCCTGCAAGACGCTCGAACACCACAGGCACGATGAGGCCGCCCATGCCGTTCGCTGTGTCGGCGACGACCTTGAGTCCGCGCAGTGCGGCTGGATCTGCAAATGACACCACATGGTCGGCGAACTCGTCGAGCATCGACCGCGTCGTCTTCGTGCCTCTCACCGCTGTTCGTGGCGACGTCATGGCCATCTTGGCGATGTCCCTGATGTCGGCGAGCCCCGAGTCGATTCCGACCGGTCGAGCACCAGACAGACAGAATTTGATGCCGTTGTACTCGGCAGGATTGTGCGAGGCCGTGAACATTGCGCCAGGCGCGTCGAGCTTTCCCGCGGCAAAATACAACAAGTCGGTGCTTGCTAGTCCGAGATCGACGATGTTCACACCACGACTCATCGCACCTTGTGCGAATGCATCGGCAAGACCCTCACCCGTGAGACGCATGTCGCGAGCCACCAACACAGTTGATGCATCGGTGAACTGAGCAAAACCGACACCGAGCGCATATGCGACGTCCTCGTTCATCTGGTTCGGAGTGGTGCCACGCACGTCGTACGCCTTGACGATTCGATCAAGCACCATTGGATCGGTCGTCGTCACGCCGTCTGACGCTACCGACCCCCCACCAGTGGTCAGCGGAACATCATCCACACCCACTCCGTACCTGAATGGCCTACGTCGGAACCACACCAACATCACCAGTCCGGCGAGAGTGAGAACGAACGCGATCTGATCTGCGCGCGACGTCGCGTACTCCATCACCACGGTCGTGGATGACGGAATGACGACCATCATGTTCGGTGCGACTCGATATGGACCTTCGGCGCCTTTCACCTTCCAATTCGGGAAGTAACTGACCCGGACAAGTACAGGTGTACCGACATTGTCGACATCGAATGACAAGCGCTCTTGATCGATGTCGATGTTCGACACCGACACCTCGCCCACATCACGCAGTTCGATCGGAGTGGCTTGTGACGGTACGACGATGTCGACCCGACGACCACTCTCCCCGGGCTCACCCTCGCGCCGTTCCATGTCGACTTCGACATCGATTCGTTGCCACGACGCAGGGCCGTCAGCGGCCGGCAACGCGGCCCATTCGTTTCTCTGCTGGAAATACGACGTACCGAGCTCGAGCCACTGCTCGCGAGCGTCGCCCTCATGTTCGTTGACGATGACAGGCTGTGTCGACAGTCCCTCGACAAGTGCGACGTCGCGCACCTCGTACACGTGCCACGGACCGCTCGTCTTCAACTTGACGAGATCTTCCTGCGCATCGGCTTGCGCCACCGCTTCAGGAGTGAACGCCATGTAGTACTTGACCCCGAGCTCACGAAGATACGGCACGCCCTTTTCTGCGACGGTGTTGTCGTAACGAAGCTCTCGCACCGGGTTGCTGCTCTGTTTGGACATCGCAGCAGCTGTGATGAAGTGATACGGCGTCGTGCCTGCAGCCTCGAAGAACAAGCCCTCCATCGAACCGATACAGCCCTTCGTCCAGAAGGGCAACAACATGAGCGACATCGTCGTTCCGTACTTGTTCAGCTCGCTGTTGTTCTCCCACAAAGCTCGGCCACAGCCATGTGCGGGATCATCACCGATTGCGAGCATCGTCTGCACGATGTCGTGATACTCGCCATAGGCGGCCTTGCCCTCGTACCCTTCGAAGTTCCAACGCGCCCAACCGTCTGAGAACGCACGCGATGCCGGCACCGACACGGGTCCCCACGTGTAATGCGTTTTCCCATTTTTCGACTCGACTTTTCCGCCGGGCAATTGCTCGTACCGAAAACCCAACACGATGAGACAGAACAACGCACTGACTCCGAGCAAGGCAGTGGCAGCTGCGGTCGGAAAACCGACGACAGAAGACTGGGTGGCTACATCTTCACGGGCGCGGCGTTCGAGCACGAACGAGCGATGGACGAACGAAGCGACCTCGTACACACCGATGAGTGCCAGCATGAACCGCAACAGGTACACGAATGGCAGCAACCGCGGGTTCCACAACAAACCGATGACCGGAAGCTGCCGTTGAGCAACGTTGACCCCCACCATGAGGATGATGGTGTAGACGCCCATCCAGATGCCGAGGAAGCGACGACGCAAGAGCGAGCCGACGAAGCCTGCGATGGCCAACGCCAAGATGATCACGTCCCATGCGATCGGTAGCGGGAAGAACATGGTCCACAGAGATTCGTTCGGCCCCGCTGGTTTCGGCTCGTACTTCATGTCGGTCATGAAGGCATGTCCTCCGAGGAACGGAAGAACCCAAAACGCCGACAACAACACTGCACACACCATCGTGGTCACGCCGTACCTGAACCGTTGCCGATCCATGCGCATGAACCACATGATGACGAGACCGCCAAAGACGAAGATCAGCACGATGCCGTGACACAACGCAGACAACGCGATCGCCACCGCGGTCCACGCTCTGTACTGACCCGTCTCCAGCCCGCGCGCAAACAAACCAAATGCGACAAGTGCGAACGCAAGCGCGAGAGAGAATGAATACTCTCCGGCCATCGTCGAGGCGATGTTGCCGCCGTAGATGGTGAAGCTCTCGTCGTACAAGAACATGGTCGCGCCGACCGCCATGAGCTCTGGCAATGGAAAGGCGAGGCGCGCCAGTCGTCCCATGAGCCAGGCGCAGAACGGGAAAGCGACAAGACCAGCGACAACGACGATCTTGAATGCGATGCCGTAGGGCACGATGATGTCGACGAGAACGACCATGAGTGCCGGTACCACCATGTAGAACCGGTATGCGGGAAAACCTGAGTACCAATCCATGCTCCAACCGTTGAAGCGCCAATGCGGCAGCAGAACATCACGAAGGTATGCGGGCCCCCACACGTGGGCTCCCATGTCGCCACCGGTCGGAGTGTTGTTACGCAGAATCAACTCTGGGTGAAGCGTCGAGAGCACCAGCAAGGTGGCTCCGACCACCACTGCGGTGGTCATCATCGAGCGCCACGTGTCGGATCGATTGCTCATGTGAGTGCCACCAACACGAGACCTGTCGCGTTGAAAGCCATGTGAGTGATGATATTCATGCCGAGGGCATCATTGCGGTCGAACACCCAACCAAGGACAAGTGCGAAAGCAAAGAGACCGACGAACTCGACCGGAACGAAGTGAATGGCCGCAAACCACGCGGCAACGACAACCAAAGCACGAGATTTTCCGAGCGCTGTACCGATGGAACCCTGCAACATGCCCCGATACACGATTTCCTCGACGAGCGGTGCTCCTACCACGACGACCAACACGAGCACGATCATCCAAGCACCAGTCGCATTGTCCACCAGGTCAGTCGCCCGCTTCTCGATTTTCTCCGGCGAGAACGAATCGGGAAAGAGCAGCCGTAACGGGATCATCACGACGGGAATCAAGATCAACTGTGACGCGATACCGAGCGGAACGCCGAGGGCGTCACGAGGCGAAAAACGAATCCGCATCACCTCGCGAAGTGAGCGCTTGACATGGATTCGACAGAGCCGAGTGACACCCCACAATGAGATCGACCAAGTGATCACTGACACCATTGCCAGTACCCAGATGGGTTGTGAGCTGACGTCGACGTCGCCCTGACCGACGAGGACGATGGCAAGTGGCGCTGCGATGTTGCCAGCGAGAAAGCAGGCGAACCAGGTCGCAACCGCAGAACGCGCTGGAATCACGATGACAGTGTGTCAGCCAGCGAGCCGAGTCGCGCCTTCTGCGTAGGTGCGGTGACGGCGGTCTTCGAGCCTCCAGCCCGACGGCGGCTTCAATCGCCGTGCATGTTGGTCGCACAGGTCATAGGAGTGAGGTTCACGCTCAGGCGTCAGGTCGTCCAGCCACACCAATGACCGCGCATACTGATACGACAAAGTGAGCACCGCTTCATTCGCACATCCGCTGCGTGAACAATGACGGGCCATGTGGACAAAGGTACTTGTTCATCGAAATACGTTGTGTGATACCGGTTTTCGACCATGACGACCTGTTGCAGGCTCGCCAAGACAAGCGCAATCATGCAGCCGTAGGCTGAAGACATGAGCGAGATTCCTCCCCCGCCGCCCCCACCGCCACGACCGGCCACAGCACCACCACGCCCGCGATCAG
>DAIOTI010000111.1:0-5507 GCA_036752105.1 Ilumatobacteraceae bacterium
GTATCAGACACGTGCGGCCCTGCCCTTCGTCACTCTGCCATTCGTCCCGGCGCCCTTCTCCGCATCGATACCGGCGAGCTGACGTAACTTCGTGGCCAAGCCCTTTCCGCCCGCCTTCTCCGACGCGACACACAAGACCGTGTCATCGCCGGCAACCGTACCCAACAGCTGCTCTAGGCCGCTTCTGTCGAGCGCCGACGCAACGACGTGTGCACAACCAGGAGGCGTACGCACGACGACAAGAGTGCCACTTGCGACGACGTCGGCGACCCACTCTCCCATCACGCGACGAAGGTGGTCAGTTGGAGCGAGCCTTGCTGGTTCGAATTCAGGAATCGCATAGACGGTCTCCCCGCCGGCGACTCGCACTTTGACAGCACCGAGTTCTTCGAGATCGCGAGAGATGGTTGCCTGCGTTGCTTCGATACTGTTCCGCTTCAACAGCGCCTGTAGCTGTGGCTGACTCGAGACTTGCTGTTTGGAGATGAGCTTTGCAATCAGTTGTTGTCGTTGGGTCTTGCCGCTCATGTCACTTTCCCCCTGTGGATACGAACGCGAACACTGCTCGAGCTGCGTGCATACGGTTGTGGCCCTGCTCAATGACGAGACTGCGAGGGCCATCGAACACGTCTGCCGACACTTCTTCACCTCGGTGCGCCGGCATGCAGTGCATGAACTTTGCCTCCTTCGAGGCTTTCAACATGAGTTGTTCAGTGACCCCATAGTGCGCGAACACCTCGTGACGAGCGGCTGTGTCGCTCTCTTGTCCCATAGACACCCACGTATCGGTATGAACCACATCTGCTCCAGCAATCGCCGCCACTGGATCGATGTCATGCGATGCAGACCCTCCGAGCAGCGAGAGACGCTTCAACTCTGTGGCGTCTGGGGCAAAACCTTCTGGGCAACCGAAAGACATTGAACCTCCGAGCAGGCAGACTGCCTCGCCGAGCGACCGCGCCACATTGTTGTAATCGCCCAACCATGCAATGCGAAGCGCCGAGACCGGACCGACGTGTTGCTGCATGGTGAGCACGTCCGCGCATGCTTGCAAGGGGTGCGAATGATCACTAAGGAGATTCACGACGGGAACATCTGACACCGCTGCCAACCGCTCGAGGGTCGAATGACTGAACACTCGTACCGCAACGATTGCGTGGTATCCCGCAAGTATCCGACCGATGTCTTCGACACTTTCGCGTACGTCGAATCCGATCTCTTCCCCTCGCGTGTACACGGGGTGTCCGCCCAGCTGGACGACGGCCATCTCCGAAGAGTGGCGCGTGCGATTGGAGGGCTTTTCGAAAATGAGCGCAACACCTTTGCCTGCGAGTGGCCTACCAGCCTCTTCAGCAGGTCGGCTTGCTGATTCGATCACAGCTGCAAACTCGTCGACAGTCACGTCAGTGATGTCAAGAAAATGCCTGGTCATGACGATGTCCTCTTCGTGACTGATGTGGCAACCGTGGCCAAGGTGTCTCTCAAGATCGAGCAGGCCTCGACGACCTCGGCGTGAGTCACCGTCAATGGCGGTGCGAGCCGAATGGTGTCGGCGTTCACTGCATTCGCGACAAGACCTGCTTCCAGAAGCTCCGCGTACACCACCTTTGCATCGATGCCTGGTGAAAGAACGAGACCCAACAGGAGCCCTTGGCCTCTGATGTGAGTGATGTGCTCACAATCGGCGAGCTCTGACCGAATCCACTTCTCGGCCTCTCGCGCACGTGCCGGAGCGTCGATCGCCGTCATCTCGTTGATGACCGCGACGACTGCTGCGGTGGCAATTGCTGTACCGCTGTACGTCGATCCGTGGTCTCCTGGCGAAAACACCGACGCAACATCACGGCGGGCCCACAGAGCACCGACAGGCACACCGTTGCCGAGTGCCTTGGCAAACATCACGACATCAGGCCTGACACCAGCATGTTCGAATCCGAACCATCGCCCGGTACGCGCAAAACCCGTCTGCACTTCATCCACCATGAACAGCAACCCTCGTTCGCGACACACATTTGCAACCGACTGGAGATAGCCGTCTGGTGCCGGTATGACCCCACCTTCTCCTTGAATCGGCTCCAACAACACCGCGGCCACACTCGGGTCTAGTGAAGCGATCAGTGCATCGACGTCTCCGTAGGGAACATGTCGAAAGCCTTCTGGCATCGGTTGAAACGGTTCATGCTTCGCCGGTTGACCAGTTGCTGCAAGTGCACCGAGGGTACGGCCGTGAAAACTTCCGAGCGCAGACACGACGACATGGCGTCCACGGCCCCCGAACTTACGCGCCAATTTGATGGCAGCTTCGTTGGCTTCTGCACCGGAATTACAGAAGAACACCTGACCGTCGCCCACACCTGCCGACCGCATCAGACCGTTGATCAACATCGCCGCTTCGGTGGCGACAGGGTTCGAAAAAAAGTTGGACACATGCAACAAGGTCTCCGCTTGATGCGACAAAGCACGAGAAACCGCCTTGTTCGAATGACCAAGTGAGGTCACGGCTATGCCACACAGAAAATCGAGATAGCGCTTGCCGTTCACGTCCCACAGCTCTGTTCCCTAACCACGTGCGAACATCACCGCTGGCGGGCCGAAGACCGGCATAAAGGGACACCAATCTTGTCCGGCTAACAATTCTCGAGCCATCGACGAGGACAGAAAATCATGTTGACTCATGTCATCCCACCTTGCCCGTTTGCGTGTCGACAGTGTTCCGCACGACATCTGGCGTGATCATGGTGCCGACACCTTCATCGGTGAACAGCTCCAAAAGGAGAACATGGGCGATTCGGCCATCCAAAATGTGTGCGCGTTTGACTCCGCCTTTGACAGCTTGGACACAGCTCTGCACTTTCGGGATCATCCCTCCGGCGATCGTGCCGTCTGCCACCAACACAGCCAGATCCGACACACCGATTCGCTGGATGAGCGATGAAGCATCGTCGACTCTCGAACGCAAGCCTTCAATGTCCGTGAGGTAGATGATCTTCTCGGCGCTCAGCGCCTCTGCGATGGCACCCGCAACAGTGTCTGCATTGATGTTGAGGGCAGCACCGTGTGCATCTGCGCCGACTGTCGAGATGACCGGCACGAAACCCTCATCGAGAAGTCCTTGTACAACTGCAGGATTGATGCGATCGATGTCACCCACCCTTCCCAACTTGGGGTCGCGTTGCACCGCACGAATGAGACCAGCATCACCGCCGGCCACACCCACAGCGATATTCCCGAAGGTGTTGATGGCAGAGACAATCTGGGGGTTGACCTGTCCGCTCAGCACCATCTGAACGACCTTCATGGTCTCTTCGTCAGTGACACGAAGGCCTCCGACGAACTCGCTCTTCAACCCCAACCGATCGAGCAAGGAATTGATCTGCGGGCCACCACCGTGAACCACCACCGGCTTGATTCCGACAGAGTGCATCAACACGATGTCCTGGGCGAACAGATTCAAGGCATCGTCTTCGGTGGAACCTGCGAGCGCGTTTCCGCCGTACTTCACGACCACCGTGCGTCCCGCGAAACGACGGATATATGGAAGTGCCTCGACGAGGATGTTCGCCGCATCGATCGACGATTGCCGCGCACTCATGGGTACACCCCCACGCGCGACAGACCGAGAGTCTCATCCCAGGATCGGGCTGCATTCAGAGCCTGGACGGCACCACCGGAAGCGCCTTTGCAGATGTTGTCCAAGGCTGCAATGACCATCACGTAGCCCGTTCGCTCGTCGAATCTCGCAGTCAGGTGTACAGCGTTGGAGCCGAGCGTCGCCTTGGTGCTCGGACTGGTCGGTCGAACGACGATGAACGGCTCATTGGCATAACTGCGCGCGAGTGCCGCCAACAACGAAGAAGTAGACACTGCTCCCACCGGTCGCGCGTAACACGTGGCCAGGATTCCCCTGTTCATCGGAGCTAGGTGTGGAGTGAACAACACCTGCGCGCCTGTGACTTGTTCGATCTCTGGAGTGTGACGATGATCCAGAAGACCATACGCAGTGAAGTCCTCATTGACCGTCGAGAAGTGCGACGTCTGTTTCGGAGCTCTACCTGCACCGCTCACTCCCGATGCTGCATCCACGATGACTCCGGTCGGTTCGATGAGGCCACCCCGAACCAGTGGTGTCAATGCGAGACTTGCAGCCGTGACATAACACCCCGGAGTTGCAATGAGGCGCGCGCCACGTAAGTCATCGCGATACAACTCGGGCAGGCCATAGACGGCTTCTGCGAGCAGATCAGGCCGCTGGTGCTCGAAGCCATACCAGGTGGGATACAAGCTTGCGTTCGTCAGTCGAAACGCCGCAGACAAATCGATGACATGTTCGACGCGCCCGACTAGCGATGGAGCGATCTCGAGTGATGCCTCGTGAGGGAGCCCGAGGAACACGACGTCAAGGCCGCTGATCTTGCTTGCATCGAATTCATCAAACACCAAATTCGGATACTCAGCAGCCAGCGATGGATACAGATTGCACGCAAGTGTTCCGGCTTGACTGTCGCCGGTCGCATAGACCACGTCAAGGTGAGGATGCTGGGCGCACAAACGAAGCAACTCAACGCCGGTATACCCGGAAGCACCGAGAATGCCTACTTTGAGTGTGGATGCAGGTTTCACAGATGTATTACCATACAGACTAATGCATAACTATGCAAGCACCCCCGGCCTGAGCGGCAAGTTACTGGTAGCACGCCCCGACTTGGACGATCCGAACTTCAGCCGCACGTGCGTGTATCTCCTCGCCCACAATGAGGAGGGCGCTCTCGGAGTCGTCCTCAATCGTCCCTTGACCTTGTCTGCTCATCATGCTGGCCCTTCAATCGACGACGCGGCCGCCCTCCACGACGTCTTACGTGCATGGATCGAGTCCTCGGCACCACCTGCGTCACTCTTCGTAGGCGGACCAGTGGAACCTCACGGCATCTTCGGGCTCATCGAAGACCCCTCGGCACCACATGGAATCAGATCAATAGACATCGATTCGGAGTCGACGGATACATCTGGTCGATGGCGTTTCTTCCGTGGGTATTCCGGTTGGGGCCCCGATCAACTCGACGATGAGATCAGGCGAGACGGATGGTTTGTCTTTGACGCCGTCACAGATGACCTATACACGAACACACCAGAGTCCCTGTGGAGGCGTGTGCTTGCTCGCCAGGATGGTGACATTGCGGCTTTGTCTCGTTTTCCCGATGACCCATCTCTCAATTAAGGGTCAGCGCAACGACGCTCCGGCCTTCAGTGCGGCAGTGATGCACTTGTCCCTGATATCACCGATCTCCGAATCCGTGAGCGTGCCGCCTTGTTTCTGCAAGCGCAAGCGGAATGCGAGACTACGACTGCCCTCTCCTACGCCTTGTCCGCGGTAGACATCGAAGAGTTCGATGGACACCAAGCTTGCTCCCGCTGCTTGCCGAAGTGACCGCTGAAGATTCGCCGCAGGTACGTCGTCGGCAAGTGTGAATGCCAAGTCGATGTCGCTCGATGGGAATCGATTGATGTCG
>DAIOTI010000112.1:0-5451 GCA_036752105.1 Ilumatobacteraceae bacterium
TACCAGCCGTACATGATCGGCTTGCGACCGAAGTGGCCCATGTCTGCATACAACGCTTCTCCACCCGTGACGACCAAGAAAATCGATCCGAGTGACAAGAACGCCTTGCCCTTTTCGTGAGTGAAGTAATGCACGGCGTGATACGGGTTGATTGACTGCAAGATCTCAGGTGCAGTGACGATCTTGGAAAGTCCGAGCAGAGCAAGAGTGGCGAACCACACCATCATGATCGGACCGAACACTTTGCCCACCGCACCAGTGCCGCGGCTCTGCACGAGGAAAAGGCCGACGATGATGACGATGGCAATGGGAATGACCCAGTCGGCAAATGACGTGGACACTTCCTCGAGTCCTTCGACGGCTGATAGCACTGAAATGGCCGGCGTGATGATGCCGTCGCCGTAGAGCAAGGCTGTACCAAAGACGCCGAGGGAGACGAGTAACCCTGCCTTCGTGACAGTCGGTCCTCGACGCCCCATCACCTTGGCAGTCAAGGCGAGGATGCCGCCTTCACCGCGGTTGTCTGCACGCATGACGAACATCAAGTACTTCACCGAGATGATGAGGATGAGCGACCAGAAGGCGAGTGAACAGACGCCGAATACGTTGATGCGATCGACCGTCATCACGTGAGATTTTTCGGTGAAGGCTTCCTTCAATGAGTAGAGCGGGCTGGTACCGATGTCGCCGTAGACGACACCGAGTGCGCCGAGTGCAAGAGCAACAGTTCCTGCTCGCGAGTGCCCGTCATGGTCGGCGTGGTCGTGGCTCTCGCCGTGTCCGTCACGTGACTGGGCTCGTCGTTTTGCTTCTTCCTCTTGGGCAAGGCGCCTGGCAAGTTCAACCGACTCGGCGCCGGCGGTCTGGTCGGATCCCACGAAGAGTTGAGGCTAGTGGTCAATCGGTGCCAGGCAAGAGGCGCTTCACCATCAAACTGACGATCTTTCCCGGTCGGGTCTCTAATTTGTCGACTTCGACGAATCCTTCACGACGGTGGAATCGGAGCGAGCCTTCATTGGGAGGCTTTATGTTGACCTCGAGGGCAAACAGTGGTGCCGCGACCCTACGTTCGACTTCTCGGTAGAGGGCAGCGCCATAGCCGCGCCCTTGGTGTGCGGCACCAAAGGCGACGCGGTCGAGGTACGCGAAGTCGTCGTATCGGTCGCAGAAGTAATGGTAGTTCGGGCTGTCGTAGGCAGTGCCAGGCGGGAGCACCATGCAGAACCCGGCCAATTCGTCGCCCACGTCGACTGCGAGGGCGACGTTGCACATTGCCAGAATCGCGTCCATCGCATCACGAGGCTCGTCACCCACGGCCGGTGTGTTGGCCTGATTGATTCGCCACGCATCATCAAGATCGCTCGGCAGTAGGTCACGAATTCTCACGCTGTGATTCTGGCTTAGTTCTCTCACGACGTCCCGCCCCGTGTTTCAGGGGCCCTGAAAAATAGGGAAAGATGAAGGCGTGATTCACCATTATCTCGCCGCCCGTGCCGAACTCAATGCCACGGGGTCACCGTTTGCAACCACCGTTGTCGAGGTCAACGGTGTGCCCACGAAGACATTTGCGGCGGCCCCTCCGACTATGCGCGTGTTGTGGGAAATGACTGCTGGCCATGGCGACAAGGACTATCTCGTGTACGAGGACGAGCGGTACAGCTATGCAGACGTACATGCACAGGTTCGCAAGCTCGCCGCTCACCTAGTGGCACATGGCGTTTCACGAGGTGCTCGTGTGGCGATTGCCATGCGCAATTACCCAGAGTGGGTCGTTGGCTATTGGGCGACGGTGTCAATCGGTGCAGCTGTCGTGGGTATGAACGCATGGTGGACTGCGCCAGAGATGGAGTACGCGCTGAACGACAGTACGCCAGTCGTTCTGATAGCCGATGGTGAACGCCTCGAACGCTTCGCGCAGATCGACGGTGTCCGCCCGATACATGTGATTGCTGTACGCACTGACGATGTCTTGCCGAACGGTGCGACGACGTGGAGCGACGTCATGGCCTCTGCTGACCCTGGGGCGCTTCCTGTCGTCAACATCGACCCCTATGACGACGCGACGATCTTCTACACCTCAGGAACGACCGGCTTTCCGAAAGGCGCGCAGCTACATCACCGTGGCTCTGTCGACAACATCTTGAATATTGCAGCCATGACGACCGCAGCGTCTCTTGCTGAACAAAAAGCAATTGCTGCTGGTGACGTGCCTGCTCCTAGCGCTGCACCGCCCGCACTATCACCGTCGTTCATGGCGCCGACGCCGTTGTTCCATGTGACGGCATGTAACTGCATCTTGCACCCGGCAACTCTTGTGGGGGGCAAGGTCGTGCTCATGTACAAATGGGAACCAGGTCGCGCTCTCGAACTGATCGAACGTGAGAAGGTCACCAACTTCTCTGGTGTCCCGACGATGAGTCGCGAGCTTCTCATGCACCCAGACTGGTCGAAGCGTGACACGTCATCGGTGCAGGGAATGGGCGGAGGAGGAGCAGCGCTGCAACCAGACTTAGTGCACAAGATCGCCGGTGCTCTCAAGACCGGTCAACCATCGACCGGCTACGGCATGACCGAGACACATGGCATCATCACTGCAAATTCGGCTCGCTGGTTCGTGACCAAGCCAGAGTCGTGCGGTCCTCCCGTGCCGACACTCGAAGCGAAGTTGATCGACGAGGACGGCAACGACCTTCCGCACAATCGAGATGTCACCGGCGTGTTGTGTGTTCGTGGTTCAATCGTGATCAAGGGTTATCTCAATCGACCTGAGGCCACAGCAGAGACCATCAAGGACGGATGGTTGAACACGGGGGACATCGCACGAATCGATGATGACGGATTCATCTACATCGTCGACCGCGCCAAGGACATGGTGCTTCGTGGTGGCGAAAACGTCTACTGCAGTGAAGTCGAAACGGCGATCTATCACCACGATGCCATCGCGGAAGCCGCAGTGTTCGGTATTCCTGATGAGCGTCTCGGCGAAGAAGTTGCTGCAGCCATCGTGTTGAGGCCAGGTCACACACTCTCGCAAGATGAACTCGCACAGTTTCTCTCGGCACGAATCGCCAAGCACAAGATTCCATCGAAAGTGTGGTTCCGTGACGAAGCACTACCTCGAAATGCGAATGGCAAGTTCTTAAAGCGTGAACTGCGCAAGGAACTCACAGGTTTCTGAGAGCCTCCACGCCTCTTTGAGCGACATGACTACAGTTGTCGTCGTCGGCTATGCCGACAGACTTCGTGCAGATCACAATGCGCTTCTGCATGCTGCGCAGGTCCGCGGCATCGACGCCCGGTTGGTGTCACCGTCTGAGTTGTCGTTGGTGACTGAATCGGGCCGGCAATGGGTGTCGGTGGCAGGCGAAAGAGTCATTCCGGATGCGGTGTTGCCCCGAGGAGTGAATCGTCCATGGGTGCTCATGCAGAAAGTGCTCGAGCAGTGGGCAAGTGATGGTGCTCGAATCGTGCCCGATGTGAACGCAGCAAGCGTGTGTGCCGACAAGGTCGCGTGCACGTCGGTGCTGATGACAAACGAAGTTCAAATCCTGCCGACGCTCTCAGTGGTGCCAGGTGTCGGGGTGAACCTGTCGGGTGGTGAAGCGATCTTTGGTTCGAGACCAGTCGTGGTGAAACCGGCTCGCGCATCGAAGGGCCGCGGCGTCATGAGGTTCGACACATGGCAAGATGCCGAAACGTCGTTGTCATCGACCGTTCCGCTCGTTGCAGGGATGGTCGATCATCATGTGGTGCAACCGTTGGCAACTGGTGCGGGGTGCGACTTTCGAGCGGTCGTCGTCGAGAGGAACCATGGTTATGAAGTCGTCGCTCTGACGAGACGATGTGCGCCGAGGAACGAGTTCGTCACGAATGCCCCTGGGTCACAGGTTGAAGACATCGACGCGACGTCTCTCGAAGGAAAACAGATTGCAAGTGTTGCCGTGCTCGCGGCACGGGCGCTCGGTCTGTGTTTTGCTGGTGTCGACATCATCGAACACGAGGGGCAGATGGTGGTACTGGAAGTGAATGCATGGCCAGGCTTGGCGCCTGACCAGCGCGGAACGTCACTTGCGGATGCACTTCTCGATGCCGCATTGTGCACCTGAATCAATTTAAGAAGCGATCAACCTCGCGAAATCCGAAGTGATCGAGTGTCGGTCCGTTCGCCACGTAGCCGTCGAGACGGCGCTTGCCCTCGTGCAATGTCGGACGTTCGCCCGGCTCGACCCACCACAACACGACACCAGAAACAGTGAACCATTCCTTTCGGCGACGAAAGACGTCGCGATGGAACCCGCGGTACACGTAATTCTTCAAGTGTTCGACTGATTGCCACACAGACAGGTTCACCGTCATGAGCGGGTCGCCGTATACGGCTTCGTCGGGTGCGCGGGTGTCGATCCCATGACGCCACACGAACCCCGCACTTGCCTCAGCATGGGCATTCGTCTCGTCTATGAGATCTTCGAATGACTTTGTGAGCGGATGCCCGAGCGGATGTCGCAGTCGCGCGATGTTGAACTGCGCGATGTAGAGATCTTGTGTGTGCGTCGCAGCAATGTGCCCGAGATTACTTTGCGCGACGTGGTCCGAAAACAGCGAGCACGGCGACTGCGAGAGCTGCGAGAACCACTCCGACCCACATCGACTGGGTCCAAGCAGAAACGAACGATTGCTTGGCGGCCTCGACGACTCGTGCGGCCTCCTCATTCATTCCGTTCTTTGTCATCTGTGCTGCGACGCCGTAGGCATTCGCGATTCCTTCGCCAGCTGCGTCAACAGCTGTGTCAGGCAGGCCGACGAGTGAATCGGTCATCTTTATGCGAAACGCGGCACTGAGAACTGATCCGAGCAATGCCATTCCGACTGCGCCGCCAATTTCTCGGGATGTGTCGTTGAGTGCAGATGCGACACCTTGCTTTTCTTGTGGAAGCGTCTCGGTGATGGCGGTGGTCGCCGGTGTCATGGTGAGGCCCATTCCGAAGCCGACGATCATGAGGCCGGGGAGCACCGACAAGTAGCCACCTTCGACTGAAGCACGTAGTGCGAGAAGTGCGAGCCCAGTGGCGAACAACGTGACTCCTGCCAACATTGTCGATCGACTTCCGAATCGGCCTGCGATACGAGGCGCCATGGTCGATGTCGGCATCATCACGGCCGCCATTGGAAGCATCGCCACGGCCGAGCGAAGCGCGGACCAGCCGAGCACCGCCTGCAAGAACGGGAACAACACGAGGAAGATGCCGAACATCACGGCGAACACGATGGTGATCGTGGCAACGCCCGATGCAAGTCCACGGTCAGCGAAGGTCGAGATGTCAAGAAGTGGTGCACTCACCTTGCGTTCCCATGCAATGAACAGGACGAGCGAGGCAATGCCGACGACGAGCCCGACCAATGTGATGGGGTCTGACCAACCACGCTCTGGGCCCTCGTGAATGCCAAGTACAA
>DAIOTI010000113.1:0-5409 GCA_036752105.1 Ilumatobacteraceae bacterium
ACGCAGAACGCATCGGACAATGTCAGCGACACCACACGTCCCGCTGAGTGGGCGCGCGCGGCAGCCAAGCGGAAAGCCTCCTTTGCTTCATCGCGGTCGAAGAGATAACCCTCCATGTACAACACTGCTCCTGCCTCGACAGTGCCTGCATCGACATCGTCGAAATTGAGCAACGTGCTGATACCGAGAAATGTGTTCATCGTGCGTTCTGCGTCGGGAGTGACGGCGATGATGCATCGCCCCGTGGGCTCATCACTTGGCATGAGGTTCGACCTGAAGTCCACGCCCAGCGATTGCAGATCACGGGAAAACACTTGGCCAAGGATGTCGTCAGCGACCTTTCCGATATAGGCGACTTTCCCTCCGAGACTGGCGATACCCGCGATGGTGTTTGCTGCCGAACCACCGCTCGTTTCCAGTCCTGACCCGAGAGCGCCGTACAACTCGATCGCACGTTCGGTGTCGATCAATTGCATCGAACCCTTCGTCAGGCCGAACGCAGAGATGAAATTGTCGTCGACCTGTGAGATGACGTCGACCAAGGCATTACCTATGCCGACCACGTCATAAATGACACCGGCGGATTTTCCACGACGATGAAGAACATCGGAGACACTTGATTGAATTTTGTCGTCAGGCACGAAACGACAACTTAGTGCTCTTCAGCTGCGCAAGTAGCCTTCACGGCGTGAGCACAGCACAGAGTCACTTGAACGATCCCCATCGATTGCCACGGGCCGTGACCCCGCAGTTGTACACGCTTCGACTCTCCCCTGACCTCCGTGCTGCCACTTTCAGCGGATCTGTGTCGATCGATGTGACGCTTCATTCATCTGTCGCATGCATCGTGATGAATGCGAAAGAGCTCACTGTCGCCTCGGTCAGCATTGATGGCGTAGAGGTGGGCTGGTCGCTGCACGAGGCCACCGAACGTTTGATCATCGACGGTGCTCGCGACGCAGGCAAAGCCACCATCGACATCACCTTCTCCGGCGTACTGAACGACAAGCTTCGTGGCTTCTACCGCTCGACGTATGTGGACGACAGAGGCGAAGAACAGATCATCGCGACCACACAGATGCAGTCCACTGACTGTCGGCGGGCATTCCCATGTTTCGATGAGCCCGACTTCAAAGCCGTGTTTCGTGTCGCTCTCGAAGTCGACGAGGGGCTCCTCGCCATCTCCAATGGGAAAGAGACCTCGCGCACATCTCTCGGCGGTGGACGGACGCTCGTTCACTTCGCCGACACGATGGTGATGAGCACGTACCTTGTTGCTTTCGTCGTCGGAAAACTCGAAGCGACCGAACCGGTGATCGTGAACGGTGTTCCACTGCGCACCATCCATGTTCCTGGCAAAGCACATCTCACTGAATTCGGACTCAAGGTGGGTGCGTACTGTCTCGATTGGTTCGAGCGCTACTACGACATTCCCTACCCGAGTGACAAGGTCGACATGATCGCTCTCCCGGACTTCGCTGCCGGCGCCATGGAGAACCTGGGCTGTATCACCTTCCGCGAAGTGTTGTTGCTCGTCGACCCAGCCACATCCACTCAAGTCGAACGTGAACTGGTGGCAGATGTCGTCGCCCATGAAATCGCGCACATGTGGTTCGGTGACCTCGTGACGATGAAATGGTGGAACGGAATCTGGCTGAACGAGGCATTTGCAACGTTCATGGAAGTTGCTGCATGCGATGCGTTCGCCCCGCAATGGAAACGCTGGGTGTCCTTTGGTCTCGAACGCAGTGTCGCCTTCGAGACCGACTCGTTGCGTAGCACGAGACCCATCGAGTTTGAAGTGCTGTCACCAGACGACAGCGAGGGCATGTTCGATGTGCTCACGTATCAAAAGGGCGGCGCTGTGTTGCGCATGTTGGAGCAATTTCTCGGAGAGCAACGTTTTCGCCGCGGCGTGAACCGTTACCTCACGAGTCACTCACACGGGAACACCGAGACCTCGGACCTGTGGGATGCGATCGAAGCATCGGTCAACGAGGACGGGGGCGAAAGCGTGCCGGTTCGGCGGCTGATGGACAGCTGGATCTGGCAAGCGGGATACCCACTTGTCTCTGCCCGGCTCGTCGATGGCCAACTAGTCCTCGACCAACGCCGCTTCAGCTTTGATGACGAGCCCGATGCCACCACGTGGCTGGTACCGATACAGGTTCGGGTCGGCGACACGATGCACAAATTGTTGCTTCAAGATGTGCCCGTAGGTCTCTCACTACCGAACGGTCCCGTACCCATCGTGGTGAATGCCGGAGGAAGCGGGTTCTTCCGAGTCGCATATTCGGAAGAATTGCTAGAGCGCTTGTCTGGCGACGCTTTCAGCAGCCTCGATGTACTCGAGCGTTACAACTTGGTCGATGACGCCTGGAACTCGGTGGTCGCCGGTCACTTACCGGCCATTCGCTTCGTCGAGATGTGTCAGCAATGGCGCGGAGAACGTGACCTCGCTGTGTGGCAGGCCATGATTGCGGGCTTGAAATTTGTCGGTCGTCTTCTCCCCGAGCACAGCGACTCGCTCCTCGCCTCACACGTCGTTGACATAGTGACACCGTGTCTGAATCACCTTGGTTGGGAACCTCGAGCCGGCGAGAGTGATCTCGACGCCAAGTTGAGAGGACTCATCGTGTCGACGCTTGCAGTTCTTGGCCACGATGCGGAAGCGCAACGTCGTTGCCGCGACATCTTCGACAGGTCTGCCACCGAGGATCTCGACCCCGAATTGGTCGCAAGTGCCACCGGCGTGGTCGCCGCCACCGGTGACGCGACCGACTACGAGACATTTCTGGCTCGCTTTCGTGAGCCCAGTACTCCGCAGGAACAGATTCGCATGTTGTATGCGCTCGGTGATTTCGATTCAGAGGAATTGGTGATACGCAGCTGCGAACTGGCTTTCAGCGGTGAAGTGAAGACCCAGAATGCTCCTTTCTTACTGAACCGATGCATCGCCAACAAGAATCACGGCGAGGTCGCATGGAGACACGTCCGTCAACACTGGAACTCAGCCAATGAGACGTTCCCGGTGAACACGATCATTCGCATGATCGACAGCGTGAGATTGTTGATGTCAGATGTCGCCGAAGCCGACGTACAGGCGTTCTTTGGCGAACATGACATTCCCCAGTCTGTTCTCACCTTGAAGCAGGTGCTCGAGCGTCAACGCGTGAATTCCTCGTTACGTCGACGAGAGGCACAACGGCTGGTCAGCGACTTGTCGCGCTGAGCTCACCTTTTGCAACTCGTTCTCGAAGCTCGCGCTTCAGGAACTTGCCTGCCGCATTGCGTGGCAATGGCTCTGTCATGAAGACGACCTTGCTCGGCACCTTGAACGATGCGATCTTGCCGTCGAGATGCGCCCACAATTCCTGTGCTGTCATTGACTGACCCGCATTGACAAGGATCGCGACAGCAACCTCTTCACCGAGACGCTCATGGGGCACTCCGAAGACAGCTGCTTCATGCACAGCAGGATGCTCGTAGATCGCCGTCTCGACTTCGGCGCTGTACACATTCTCGCCTCCGCGAAGAATCATGTCCTTGATGCGGTCCTGGATGTACACGAAGCCCTCGTCGTCGATGTATCCGGCATCACCGGTGTACAACCATCCGTCACGAATGGTTTCGGCGGTTGCATCGGGGCGGTTCCAATAGCCACGAATGAGCATCGGCCCGAACATGCAGATTTCGCCCCGCTCGCCACGAGGAAGCGTGCGTCCGTCTTCGTCTCGCACTTCGACGCGCATCGGCGGAATCCATCGACCGGTGCTCGTGGGATGGGTGATGTAGTCCTGACCACGGTTACCGGGTCCGTAGGCGTTCGTCTCCGTCATGCCGTAACCCAACTGAGGGCCGCCCTGCGGAACACTTTCTGCGACTTTCTCGACGAGTGGTGCAGGTGCAGGTGCTCCACCTCCGCCAACTTGGCGCAGTGACGACGTGTCGAATTCTCCGAATCGAGGGTGGTTGACAAGGTCCCAACTCTGCGTCGGCACACCGATGAAGGTGGTGATCTTTTCGTCCTGAATGATGTGCAGCGCCTTCTCGGCATCCCACTTGTACATGATGACGAGCTTCGTTCCGCCCACGAAACAACCGAGCATGACCGGCACACAGCCAGTGACATGGAACAGCGGAACAATCAGGATGAATGCCGGTTCGACAGAATCGGACCCCGGCGTCACCCCTTCACGGAGATTTTCAACAGCAGTTCGAGCCACGAAGCTCATGAGTGCACTGATGACCGCGCGGTGCGTCGACACTGCCCCTTTCGGGCGACCAGTCGTGCCAGAGGTGTAGAGAATCGTTGCGTCATCCTCGCTGTCGATGGACGCACCTGGGTGTTTGGCGCCGTGGGGCAAAACCGACTCCCACCGGTCCACACCAGATGGAAGGCTCTCCTCGGCACGCACCACGAGTGCCTTCACGGAGAGTTCCTCACATGTCGTACGTCCGGTGGCATAACGCTGCTCGTCGCAGATGAGCACGCGCGCACCCGAGTCGCGAAGAGCAAAGTCCATCTCGTCTTCGGTCCACCACGAATTCATCGACACTGAGATGGCACCAATGGATGTAATGGCAGCAAATGACACCACCCACTCGGGATAGTTGCGCATCGCAACTGCGACCCGGTCGCCCTTCTTCACGTTGTAGGTGTTGACCAAGAGATACGCGAGCGCATCGACATGTTCCATGGTCTTGGTGAATGACCACCGTTCACCTTCGTACACAAGGAATGTCTTGTCACCATGCAAGCGAGCGAGGTCGAAGAACTGCCCGAGATGCTGCGGAGCGTTCTTGAACACCTGCATTCGAACCCCGCGCACCTCGGCCTCGGTCAGTTCGAGCGGAGTACCCGACCCCGGAGAAAGAACCGCCTTGACTGCCTCATCGAAACTGAGTCCCACGATGCCCCCTCTTCGCGACCACGCTGCAACCCCCGTTGCACATGGCGTCGTTGTAACTGGTCACGCGCACACGAGTGCGGTGGTGGAGCTGAGGGGAATTGAACCCCTGGCCTCTACATTGCGAACGTAGCGCTCTACCAACTGAGCTACAGCCCCGAGAAGAGCCAAGGCTACCTGCGGATGGGTCGCTCAGGCGGCGCTGAAGTAACGCTGGCGATGGCGACGCATCTGCTCTTGCGTACGAATCTGCACCAACATCCAGCAGTATCCGACGAGCGCCGCGACGGCGACGGCGAATGCCCAGATCATCGCACCGCTACCGGTGGTGAATGCGAGGAACAACGTCAACAGATTCGCCCCGATGAGTGCATAGAGGGCATTTGTTCGACGGCGCCGAACGATGTCACGCGTCGACATGAAGGCAGTCTCAGGCGCAAGGTGTGAACGAGTGTGGTCTGCATTGTGATGACGCCGGCGAGCCGTGGCTGCCGACTCA
>DAIOTI010000114.1:0-5365 GCA_036752105.1 Ilumatobacteraceae bacterium
CCACGTGGGAGCGTGCCGCGAACGGCGTCGACCGTTAGTGGGATCGCGCGGTCGTCCATCACCCCGTCCCACGCGTCATAGAACCCGATGACTTCGGCCCCGTGAATGGTGATTGCTGAACGAGTGAGCGCGCGAAGGACAGCGTTCAGCCCGGGACAATCACCGCCGCCGGTGAGCACGCCGATACGCATGTGCTCACGCTAGAGCCATATATGTACCGCCGTGTCTAGTTGGCGGTGAATGTGACAGTTCCGTTGCCAGTAGGTGTACAGGTGATCAAGTTGAAGCTGGTTGCTACGCAACCGGCTGCAGCTGAAGTTGCCCCACTATTCAGAGAGATTGTGGCCCCCTGACTTGCGATGGTGAATGACGAACCAGGGTTTATCGAAGTCGTACAGTTCGATCCGGGACCCCAATTGCCGTTGCAGTTATTGGAGTTTGCAATCGTGTAACCATTCGTACCGCCTGATGACTGTGCGACCACCGAATACGTTGCAATCGTCGTCGTCGTCGTTGTCGTTGAGGTCGAGCCAGAGCTTCCACTTCCCGACGACCCAGACCCTGAGCTACCGCTACCCGACGAACCGGAGTTACCGCTGCTCGATGAGCCTGTCCACGCTGACGAGAACAACTGCAACTGCACGCCAGCACGGTTGTAACCACTTGTCATCGGAGCTCCCACACCTGCCAACACCACTTCCAACTTCGCGAACTGATCGGCGTTGAAAGCTGACCAGAAAGCATCGAAAGTGGCGTGGTTCGTGCCGAATGACTTCCAAATCGGTGTCGTTCCCTTGCCGCCGTTCTCGGTGCGCTGCAATGCCGTCTGCAGACAATTCTTCACGTCAAGTGTGAAGCTCAAGTCATCATCAGCTGCGGAATCAGCCGAGTCGTCCTTGATGGGCCAGAACTGATTGGCAAGCCCGTCCATTGCTCCGTACTGACTTGCAGAACCTTTGAGGGTCGAGGAGAGGCCGGTGTAATTCGTGGCGTAGTCCTCGGCTCCACATCCGATTTCAGATCCCTGCGGCCTGTACATCTGATTACCCAAATACAGCTGCTCGAATGTCACGCCGTAGTTCAAATTGTGCTGCGGGACGAGCGAGCCCGTGGATGATGATTCGCCCTCCAACACCAGTCGTTGTGGTCGATAGAACGTGAGCGGCAACTTGCCGCTCGAGTCCAGTTGCAGAGTTCCTGCTGCAACTCTCGCTGTTGAGTTCGTACCTGCCGACTTGACGTAGGGAACTGTCATCAAGAAGGGGCTGACGGTCATGGTGTACACCGTGTCGACCCCACCCTTCACCACATGCAATTGCAACACGTCGTTTGCACGAATAGCAGTGAGGACGTCATCACCACTCCACGCCGGAGTCAAGTTTGCACCCCAGATGTGATCGGTGCGCCCGCCACCAGTGCTGCGCTTGAAGCGGAACAAGCCGTTCTTCTTCGCTGCTTCAACCGTGGTTGCCACACCAGTACCGCTTGAGTAGTCGCTACTCGGGAATGTGCTCCATGAAAGTCCTGTCTGATTGCTTGGTCCACCTTCGCTGAAACCAGAAATCTTTGCTGTCGGAGTGAACTGACCAGATGTGTCACACCACTTGATGCCGGCACACTCCACCCAGACACCGTCAGGGCTCAATGCAGGGTTCTCTTCCATCGAATTGGTGAGCATTCGCTCCTGCAGGAAAATCGAGATTCCGAAGCTGCCACTCGAGCTCGTACCCGACAACACCGACTTGATTCGACTGATGAGCTCTGCCGTGTCAGTCGTCGCACGTGCATTCACTCCAGCGGCTTGTTGCAGACGGAAGTCTGCGTACGTCATCAAGTTCACGGTGTTCTGCTTGCCACCAGATTCGGTCGATTTCTGGTCGGTCATGTCGAGCGACCCGTCGCCGTTATCGTCGACATCGATGGCGTTCATCACGCCGTCACAGTCGAGGTCCTGCCCTGCTTTCGTGCCGTTGAACAACGGGTCAAGAGGACCACCGTCTGGGCAGGTGGTACCGGCCATGGCATGCACCACGCCCCAACTTGCACCGTTCTTATGCACAGACGCGCCTTTCACAATCACTTTGCGTCCTGCGGTACCTGCACCACGGGGCTTACCAGTCTTGTCGGCTGCACGAGTACCAGCGGTACCAGCTGCACTCGATGAGCCCGCGCGGTACCAGCCCGTGCTCGCACCTCTGATACTTCCGAGCGGCAACTTTCCCTTCGACACTCCCTTCAAGCCGACAATCGACTTGTATTTGCCAGTCGCCTTGTTCTTGCTGACTTCCTTCGCTACCGACAAGACGACAGGACCGAGATACTTGCCTGAGGCATCGACCGCGTGCACAGACGCGTTCTTCACTCCGCTCGCAGGCACGCCGGCGATCGAGAACGATCCTCCTGTTGCACGTGCAGCAAAAGTGCGACCGGTGGAAGCAACGAGCAACACCTTCGACACTGCAGCATCGGCGAATTTGCCCGACACTGTGACACCACCTGCGGCATCGATTGGTGCTCCGAATACCGAAACTCCGGCCGCTACGACGGTTGCTACCGCGATGAGATTCCTGCGCAGACCCATGGTCGCCCTCCCCTCGGGGTCGGCTCCCTCGCTGGCCCCGCTACGGCTTATCGTACGACCTCTTACATGGTCAAGTGACTGACCGCAGAAGGAAACCTGCGCCCCGAGGGCTCCCTAGGAAAGCAGCGGCTAGTCGCCTTAGTAATGTCGAGCATTACTGCACGGGCAGTCACGCATTGGAGGATTTCACCATGGGCACACCGGTCATCATCGAAGCAGGTCGCACCCCTATCGGTAAGCGCAACGGATTCTTGGCGAACACCCACGCTGCCCACATCCTTGCCAAAGTTCAGCAGGGCGTGCTCGATCGGGCCGGCGTCGATCCATTGTCCGTTGGTCAGTTGGTCGGCGGTTGCGTCACCCAGGCAGGAGAACAAGGAAGCAACGTCACGCGCACGGCATGGCTGAGCGCAAACATGCCCTACCAAGTGGCATCGACCACCATCGACTGCCAGTGCGGCTCGTCACAGCAAGCAAACCACATGATCGCCAACCTCATTTCTGCTGGCGCAATCGATAGTGGCATCGCATGCGGTGTCGAACACATGAGCAAAGTGTGGCTAGGTGCGAACGTGCCCCGTGTCGGTGACGAGATGATCAACGGTTCGTCACGACCGGAGCCATTCCCGTGGGACATGCCTGATCAGTTCGGAGCGGCGGAGCGCATCGCAAATCTTCGCGGCATCACTCGTCAAGAAGTGGACTACCTCGGGTTCGTGTCCCAACAAAAGGCGATTCGCGCAACCGAAGAAGGCCGATTCGAACGCGAAATCATTCCAGTTGAAGTACTTGATGCAGATGGGAAGAAGGTCAGCGTCGCACGAGACGGCGGACTTCGCGAGACGACACTCGAGAATCTCGCCAACTTGAAACCAGTCCTGCCAGACGGCATTCACACGGCCGGTAACAGCAGCCAGATCAGTGACGGTGCAGCTGCGGTGCTCTGGATGGACGAAGCTCGCGCAAAAGCCGAAGGATTGAAGCCGCGCGCGCGCATTGTCGCACAATGTCTCGTCGGTAGCGATCCGTATTACCACCTCGATGGTCCGGTCGACTCCACCAAGAAAGTGCTGGAGATGGCCGGCATGACCTTGAAAGACATCGACATCGTCGAGATCAACGAAGCATTCGCTTCAGTCGTGTTGTCATGGGCGAAGGTCTACGGCGTCACCGAAGAAGAACTCACCACGAAGGTGAACGTGAATGGTGGAGCAATTGCCCTTGGTCACCCTGTCGGGTCCACCGGTGCGCGTCTCATCACGACCGCACTGCACGAACTTGAGCGCTCTGACAAAGAGTTCGCCCTCGTCACCATGTGCTGTGGCGGTGCCGTCAGCACTGGCACGATCTTGCAGCGCATCTGAGGTTGCGCTTCCTCGGTCCATGCCGCGCGACGCTTCTGACACCAGGCAACAACTGATCGATGCTGGACGGCGTCTGTTCGCACGTAACGGTGTGTACCAGACACCTCTCAAGCAGATCGTGGAAGACGCCGGTCAGAAGAATTCATCGGCGCTCCACTATCACTTTGGTGGCAGGGGTGGCTTGTTGGCAGCAATCATCGAAGGAAACAACAGCCAGATCGAGATGGACCGCAAGGAGATGCTCGATGCTTTCGGTGCTTCAGCGACCCTCGACCAACTCGTACAGGCAGTCACATACCCTCTCGCTCGACAGATGAAGACTCCGGACGGAATCGAATTCATCATCATCATCAGCCAATTGCAGGACAAGTTCAGACTCTGGGACACGGCGTCACAGACTCCGCCGCAGGCATTGCGCGCATTTCAAGCCATCTCCGAGCACTTGGCAAGTGACCTGGACGTCGCTACTCGACGCGAACGCATCGAGTTGTTTCTGAACCTCGTCGTCTCTTCACTCAGCGCAAGAGCACGTCAACGACTCCGTGGCGAGCAACCAGAATTACTTGGCCAAGACTTCATCGAGAACTTGGTGACGATGAGTGTCGGCGCGCTTCAAGCACGCTGACATTGCCTTTTGAAATTGTTGTCAGATCAACGAGCTGACAACACCAACCCGAGTCCGGCACTGGCGATGAGCTGACGTCCCACTTCGTTCACGCCACCACCGAAGGTGTTGATCTGTGCCGCACGTGCGGCGCGCTCGACTTCGCCGTGCAACATCGCACCCTTCGAGCCCTGCTTCAGGTGCGCTGTGGGTCCGAGGATTCCTTGCATGATGCGGTACGACTCCACGGCCTTTTCGGTGCCGAACACTTTCACGGTCGCTGCTTCTGCAGGTCCGAGAGTGTTGTCGCTGACTGCCTTCACCAACTTCCACGTCATGAGACGCGTCGCATCGAGAAGAGCATGGCAACGTGCAACATCTCCCTGCACCCAGGGCAGGTCGATCATCAATTCATTGTTCGGGCCACCCGATGGCGTGACTTTCGCCCAGTCGGTGACGTCGTCGAGCAGACGTTCGGTGAGACCGGACAGAGCTGCAAGACCGACACGCTCATGATTCAACTGCGCGGTGATGAGTTTCCAACCTCCGTTGATCTCACCGACGACATTGCCCTTCGGCACTCGAACATCGTTGTAGTACGTGGCGGTCGTGACACCGTCTCCCACAGTCACGATCGGCGTCCATGAGAAACCTGGCGAGTTGGTCGGCACGATGATGATGCTGATGCCCTTGTGCTTCGGTGCATCGGGATCAGTTCGACATGCGAGCCACACATAATCGGCTTGGTTCGCGCCCGAGGTGTACACCTTGTTGCCGTTGATGACCCACTCGTCACCATCGAGCACCGCGGTCGTG